>JBEIPE010000375.1:0-2478 GCA_040377215.1 Halobacteriovoraceae bacterium | reverse complement strand
GTTGAGACCCGCGCCAGATCTAGCGCTGGGCACTGGCCTTCGTAGAGGTGCAAGAGGGCCTCTGTGACAGGATTGAGTGAGAAGACTGTGAATAAAACGAGGCCTGCGAGAGCGAGGGTCTTGGCGATTCTCAGGCGCCTGAAGCGGTAGGACAAAACGGAAAGAACAAAACACAGCCCGATGAGGGCCGTGGGCGCGAACAGTCCGACGATGAAGTCTTTAACGAAGAGGTACATGAAGTAATCATTTCATGAACCTAGAAGCTTTGCCAGCTAGGATTATTGATCCATTTCCAGCATGTAGGCCAAACCCAACCGCACAAAAGGGACGGCATGGTAGGCGTTGTCTTGTGAAACGCTCAAAAGGTCTTTCGCCGTGTGGATATGAGGGTTCTCTTCTTTTACCCGCGATTCAAACGGAAAAGCTGAAGAGAAACCGCGATAGGTCCATGAGTAGTGGTCTGAGCAGGCGTACCCACAGCTATCATAAGCAAAGGGGAGTTTAAGGTAGGTCGAGATGAGTTTTTCTAGGAAAGTATTGAGACGAGGATCAACCAGATCTTCCATCAAAATGAGACCCAGATCTTGGCTGCCTTTGTAGTTGGTGCCATCGAACTGCAGCACACCTTTGACCGGAATCCCTTTGGCGAGGTAGTCCGCGGAGATTTCCATTGAGCCACGCAGCCCCACTTCTTCCGCCGCGTACGCCATGAAAGTGAGTGTGGATTTCGGGCGGTAGTTTTTGTCAGCGAGGATGCGGATGATTTCTGTGATCACGCCAATACCCGCGGCATTGTCATCGGCGCCGGGTGAAAGGGCCTCGGGATCATTCGAGTCGGTGTTAATGCTATCGCCGTGACCACCGATGATGATTTCATCTGCGGATTCACCCTTGAATTTCACAATCACCGAGGGCTGGCGCCAGTCAGCGTGTTGGTAGAGAGTGACTTCAGCGTGAGGGACATTCTTCGTGAGGGCACGCCAGCGGTCCGCGAGTTCATTCATCGCCTGGACGCCTGAGTCGGTGCTGAAGTTACGTGTCTTGAAAGATGAGAACCAAAGAATGAATTCTTTGAGGTTGGCTTCTTGCGCTTCTGGCAAAAGGGCCAGGACTTCAGGTTGGCGCACCAGTGTTTGGGGAATCTGATTGTTGAGATTTTTTTGCACGACGGGAGCGTAAGATTCGCCTGCAACAAATCCACCGCAACGGTTGCGCGTGGTGTGAAGTTTACGAGCGAGATCGCTGATCTCATCCTCTGATAAATCGAGTTCTACAATCGGAGATGCCGAGAGTGAAAATGCTTTAGTAGAGTACTCTGGGAGTTTGACCAGATCACTTACGTGCACGTTGACCGGCACAGCAAGAGCAGTAGAGGAGAGGATATGAAGGGCCGAAAGTAAAAAAATCATGGCCTTAATTATCCTTATTCCGGGATTTGGTCTAGGTGGTGACTATTTTTTTCTCACTCATAAGCTCAGGCTTTACGGCCCAAGAATGGGGTAACCTTTACCTCTCGTAAGAGACGAGAAGTACTAGATAATAGATGAATGAAAAATCTTATCTTTTACACATTCCTCACCACGATTCCTCTCTCCGCACTAGCGCAAAACCTAGTGAACAACGGAGGTTTTGAAAGCAATTTCACGGGCTGGCAAAAAACCGGTACGTCGACAGTCGTTCCCAATAATTACACAAGCGGCCGACGTGCTCTGCGCGGTGGCACGGGCAGTGGCACGGTCACTCAAGACATCTCAGTGACTCCGCTTGCGGAGTATAAGTTCAGTGCGAAAGCCAAACTCGGGGCCATGTCCGTTTCATCGAAGATCAGCCTCGTCCTCAAAACCAAGTCAGGCGGCTGGGTCGACGAGCAGCGACTTGTGGTGAACTCAACGAGCTATCAGGCGCTGGAAAAAACCATCAAAATGCCTGCGAATGTGGAGATCGCCCAAGTCTTGATTCAAAAAGATAGTGGCTCGTCTTACATCTACGCCGATGATCTTTCCCTGGTAAAACTCACGGTGACTCCGCCCGTTGTGACTCCTCCGCCAACCGGTGGACCGACACCTGTGCCCGTTCCCGTGACAACTGAGTATCTCCCCATTGGCGTCGGTGGCGGTGGTGCCATGAGTGGCATGTCCATCAGTCCTTACGCACAATTGTGGTTTGTGGGAACGGACATGGGGACACTTTTTAGAAGCACTGATCTGGGAGCTTCGTGGAAACCGATCAATCATCTGCAAGCGACTTTTAGCTCTGAACTCACGGCCGCCGTAGGAGTGGGTTACTCTGCGGACGGAACCACAGTCTTCCACGCCGTGGGTGGAAAGCTTCCGAAGCGAAGCCTCGATTCGGGCGTAACATTCACATCCATCGCACTGCCACTGGCAAGCAACGAGACGATTGTTTATTGGGCGAGTGATTCACAGAATGCGAACCATGTCATGGCCGCCACCAACCTCGGTTTGTGGAACACCTTCG
>JBEIPE010000162.1:0-6603 GCA_040377215.1 Halobacteriovoraceae bacterium | reverse complement strand
TAGGCCCTGAAGATACTCGGTGGTCTGTACCAAGAGTCCGTTGTTCGCCGGTAGCGGCTCAATGAAAATCGCCGCGATCTCACCTGGATGAGCTTTGAAGCATTCTTCAACTGCGTTCAAATCGCCCAGTTCAACAATCAACGTGTCCCCTGCCACTTGCGCTGTGACACCTTTTGAAGACGCATCCGCCGTACCCGCGAGACCAGAGCCGGCCTTGATGAGCATGGCATCCATGTGGCCGTGATAGCAGCCGTTGAACTTCATGATCTTCGCGCGATTGGTGATCCCACGCACGAGACGAATCGCAGTCATGACGGCTTCTGTACCCGAACTCATGAAGCGGACTTGTTCGATGAAGCAGAGCTTGTCGACCATGAACTCCGCGAGTTCCAGTGAATACTTTTCGCAGGCACCGTAACTCCAGCCGCGATCAAGAGCGTCGGTGATGGCTTTCTTCACGTCGCGATCTTGGTGGCCATGGATGAGCGGACCAAAGCTCATGCAGAAGTCGACATAGTTTTTCCCGTCTTCATCCCAGATCATGGCGCCATCCGCGCGATTGATGAAACGAGGCGTGGTATGGAGCCCTTTGAATGAGCGCACGGGTGAGTGCACGCCGCCTGGGACATATTTTTTTGATTTCTCAAAAAGTTCGTTCGAGTTCATTTCAACCCCATAAGTTTTAAAAATTCGTTTTGATCTGTTAGGGCATTGATCGCGAGTTTATGCTCGCGAAAAGCGCTCCAGGTTTTTCCGAGCCCGCAGTAGTGCTGGGCTTTGGCCATCTCGGGAACTTCTTTAATGTAAGCTTCGTACTGAGGAAAACTCGACCACCACGCGTGCGTGACTTGCGCCAATTCAATCTTTTGCGCAGGAGTAGGTGCAGTCATCGCTGCTGTGTAACCGGCAAAGACTGGGCCTACAGGACTCGTCGCTTTGTCATGAGACATCACCAGCCATTCGCCAGTACCCATCATGATCTGCAGCGCTTTCGAGTTTGCGAGTTTCAAAAGTTCTTCGTGGCCCAAACTATCGGCACCACCATGGACCCACAAACCTTGCGCCACCATCTTCTTGCGGGTCTCAGGCCCTGCCGCCCATAACGTCTGTGCACCCGCCTTGAGAGAAGGAAGCACATGGGATGTGGTGACGAAGACGTGTTTACCGCTGACGGGAGCCACTGCGCCCGATGATTTCTTAATGTAGAGAGTGTCGCTCATCGCTCCAGCGGCTTCGCCCTGACCCAAAAACACTTTGTTTGGTTTTTGTGCTGGGGCGCTGGCGCCTTCACGGAGTTTCACGCGAATGTCGCGTCCATCTGTTTCGCCGCGATGAAAATGCAAGAAGTCGCCTTCAATCGCACGCACGTGAATGCCAACGGCCAAGTGACAGCCGCCGCCGTAACTTTTGAAGGCCGTGCGTTCACGGCCGACTTCTTCTGCTGTGGGAGCGTGATGCAATTTTTTGAGAATGCTCTCAAGTTTGCCGCCATCGGCACGATCACTGCGCATCTCAATGGCGAGTGCGCCTTGTGCGGCCGCTGTTGGAAAAACACTCAGAGGCAAAATGGCGAAGGTGAGCCCGTCGAGAAGTTTTTCTAATTCTGCCCGAGAAGAATCCATCTGCGCCAAACGATCCACACCAGCGAGTGCCAGCGTGATGGCGTGGTATTTGCCATCGCGCAGCTTTTGAATGCGCGTATTGATGTTCCCACGCAAAGTTTCACACTTAATAGAAGGTGAGTGAGGAAGGAAGGCCGGCAAGTCGCGCGTGAGATTCACAATTCGACGGGGTGAACTGGTGCCGACAATGAAATCGCCCGTCCAGTTTTTAAGTTTTTCAACGTTGGCTTTCGGGACCAGCAACACATCATGAGCGTAGCGACGTTCAGTAATGGTAGCGAGCTTAATGCCAGCAGGTCTCTCAGAGCCTAGATCTTTGTATGAGTGCACCACCATATCCACGGTGCCATTCAACAACGCTTCATCGAGTTCTTTGGTGAAGAAGTCTTTGCCTTCAAGCTGCCACAACGGTTTGTCAGTGATTTGATCGCCCTGAGTTTTGATCAAGTGCAATTCGAACTTCTCGCCCGAAAGTGCTTCGAGTTGGTTTTTCACGAGAGTGCATTGAGTGACTGCAAGCAGTGACCCACGCGTGCCGATTTTGTACATGATGGACTCTTAAACGGTGACGGTTTTGGGTGCGTTGGCAGTCTGCCACTTGAGGTGCTTTTCTTCAAGCCAACGTGAGCGGCGTTCGACGATATCTAGCATCGCTTGACGCGCAAGTGCGACGCGGGCCCGCTTCTGATCTTCCATCAATGCGCCTTCAGCGAAGATGTCTTCCAGACGCAAAAGACCTTCATCGCGTCCCAGTGAGGTATGAAGGCAAGAAGGAGATCCTAAATCGACAATGAGACGGTTCTCATGGCGATCGGCCCAGGTCGTAAAAAAGTCATGATCGAGGAGAACACCCTCGAAACCAATGGTGTTAGCGATGAACGCGAACTCACCCCAGCGCGAACGCTCAGACCATGGCAGAAGCGTGCAACCATGAGTCGCAGCGAGTTCTTCGGCACGGCCTTGATTACGAGCACACAAGACAACTTGCGTGCGTTTTTTGAATTGATTGATGAGATCTTCCGCCAGCTGACCCGAACCCAAGATAAGAATAGGGGACTGCTTAATTTTACCGGAGAAGTGACGGCGCGTGAGATGGGCGTAGGTCTTTTGTCCGATGCCGATCAAATGCTCAGTGCGGATGTCTTTGGCGTCTTTGAAAAGTTTTTCGAGAATGAGAAGCAGGCGAGCATCGCGCGAGTCGGTGGTGGTGAAGGCTTTGTAGGCTTCTTTGAACTGGCCCACGATTTCGTTCTCGCCGACGAGCTTTGATTTCAATCCGCAGATCGTTTCCAACATATAAAGATAGGCTTCTTGGCCTTCGGCTTTTTCATGGAGGGGAAGTGGATGCGAATCGAAAGGAAGTTGCTGATAACTCAAGACCATGGTGCGCTGGCAAGTTTGCAGCGTAAAGCATGATCCCGCCATCGCGACACTAGGGGTCGAGCCGGCCGGGAAATTCCATAATTGGAGGGACATCACCATGGTTGAAGAATATCTAAGGCCAGATGGCTTATTGTCACGGAATTGTCATGACTTGAGAGATTTGGAAGGTCACTCTTCTTGACGGAATCTTAACCTCGCGATAATTCCAGTAACTCATCATTTTTGTTAGTGTTTCGCCCGGATATCACTCTATGTCATTGCCGCAAGATATGCTCCCTGTTGAGCGCCGGCCGGCCACTTGGCGGTCATTTATTCCAGGCTTCCTTTGGGAAGCCTTTCGTCGTTTTGATCGTCGCATGGATGGCGCTGCCAGTTTTTTTGTTAAGCACTGGGGCAAAAGCCGTTTCATGATCGCGATGTCAAAAAAAGCCCAGTACATGGGGCTGGAGAAGCTCTTCCTTAAAGGGCCGAAAGCGTTTCTCTATTTCTTCCTCTTTTATTTAATCCGGGACACCATCCTATACATCATCATCCCCATTTGGTTCGCCACTCTGGTGGACTAGAGAGCATTGGAGTTAGAGCACATGCAAACGTTTAGTATCATCTACACCCTCCTCGGTGGGCTTGGGATTTTCTTCTTCGGCATGAAGTTCATGTCGGATGGTTTGCAGGGCATGACGGGAGACATGATTCGTAAAATCATGAACTCACTTAGCACCAATCGTGTGATGGCCGTAGGCGCAGGCCTTGGCGTTACGATGTTGGTGCAGAGCTCTTCCGTGACCTCGGTCATGGTTGTCGGCATGGTGAACGCCGGACTTATGACTCTTAAACAGGCGATCGGTGTGATTTTCGGCGCCAACATCGGTACAACTATTACCGGTTGGTTCTTGGCCGTTCAAGAACCTCATCACGGCCTTCTTCTTATCGCTCTCGGTTTTGCACCAGGGCTTTTTGCGAAAGGCAATCGTTGGCAGCAGATCGGTAAGACGTTGCTTGGTATTGGTCTCGTTTTTGTTGGTTACAGCACAATCGTTTCGGCCTTTGCTCCTTTGCGCGCCGATGCTGAGTTTTTACAAGCTATCGCTGCTTTCAGTGGAGAAAACTACGGCGCTTGGATCGCTTCGATCTTGATGGGCTGTGCACTCACGATGGTTTTGCAGTCTTCAATCGCGATGCTTGGTATTACGATGGCGCTCGCTTCTACGGGAATCATTGGTTACCACACCGCCGTCGCTCTAGTGTTGGGCGAGAACATCGGTAAAACAGTGACGGCGATGTTGGCGTCTCTCAACGCCAACGTCAGTGCTAAGCGCGCTGCTCGTGCCCACGCGACATTTAACCTGGCCGGTGTTGTCGTCGTCCTTTTTGTCTTGCCGCACTTTTTCAATTTCATTGATTGGATGATCCCAGGCGAGGCTGACTTCTTGGCCGCTGACGGGACCCGTCCTTTTGTGAACATGCACATTGCCATGGCGCATACGACGTTCAACTTGCTCGCGACCATTGCATTCCTTCCTTTCTTGAACACCCTGGCTTCTTTCCTGTCGAAGATTACGCCAGATGACGAGCGCGAAAAACAAGTGCCCTACTTGCTGCTCTTAGGAAACCCAACGGACATGTTGCCTGCCACGAGTTTGCTGCAAGCGGAATCAGAAATTCGCAAAATGGCTGACATCGTTTCACGGATGTACAAAGTGACACGCGATTACTGGCAAGGCGAAGATGATCCGAAAAAATTAGCGAAGATTCTCGACTACGAACGCATCACGGACAACATTCATAAAGAAGTGACCGTGTTCCTTTGTTACGTCATGGAACGTCCGCTTTCGCACCATCAGTCAGAGCAAACCCAGGCCCTCATTAAGATCGTTGATGAGCTTGAAAGCTGCGCCGACTACCTCGAGCGTTTGGCGAACTACCGCGAGCGCTTCCGTGGGGGAGACACGCTTGAAGGTGATAGTCGCAATGAATTCTTCGCCTTCATGGATGAAGTACATGGCTTCTACGCTCTCACCATTCAAGGTCTAGAAAAGAACGCGACTCAAGACATGGAACAGATTGTTGCAAAGAGTGAAGAGCTGCAAATCTGGGCCGACTCTATTCGTGACAAGCACCTTGATCGCATCGCCAAAGGCTCTTACAAGCCTGTGACGGCACTCACGTTCTCAGATATGGTCGTCGCCTTGAGGAAAATTCGCACCCACGCTTTCCGGATGTCACAGTCTGTTGAAGCGCTCAACCTAGAAACCGAGTAGGAAAATCATGGGATTAATTTTTACAGCCGAACAAATTATTGAGCGCGATCGCGGTCTCACTTTTGACGATGTCTTATTGATGCCTTGTCACTCAACCATCAGCTCTCGTCGACACCCGAACCTCGAAAGCCGCCTCACCAAGAAATACAAAATCACCAATCCGATCATTTCGGCCAACATGGACACCGTCACTGGCGTCGATATGGCGATCAAAATGGCGCAGTTGGGTGCCATCGGCATTCTTCATCGCTTCATGTCGCCTGCTGAGCAAGTCGCGGACGTCAAACGCATCAAGGCTGCCTCCGGTTCAACACCAGTGGCCGCTTCTATCGGCGTGAAAGAAGACGGCATGGAGCGCGCGAAGCTCCTCGTGGACGCGGGCGCTGATATTCTCACGCTCGATATCGCTCACGGCGATTCGGTGATGATGCTCGAGACATTGGATTACGTGAAAAAGAATTTCCCCCATGTGCAAATCATCGCCGGCAACGTAGCGACTCCGCACGGTACTCGTACTTTGATCGAGCACGGCGCTGACGCCATTAAAGTCGGCATCGGCCCAGGCTCCATGTGCACCACCCGCATCATCACCGGTTGCGGCGTTCCTCAGTTGAGCGCAGTGGCCTTGTGTGTGCTGGAAGCGCGTAAGCATGACGTCCCAGTCATCGCCGACGGCGGGATCAAAACTTCAGGCGACATCGTGAAAGCGTTCGCTGCAGGTGCAGAGACAGTGATGCTCGGTTCAATGCTCGCGGGTTGCCTTGAGACCCCAGGAGAAATCCACGGGGGTATGAAGAAGTACCGCGGGATGGCCTCTAAAGACGCTCAGGTTTCATGGCGCGGCGAACTTCCTAAAGGTATGGCCGCAGAAGGCGAGAGCCGCATGATTCCGTGCAAAGGCAGCGTTGAGCACCTCATTATGGAACTGACCGGAGGAGTTCGCTCTGGCATGACCTACCTAAATGCGCAGAGCATCGCAGAAATCAACAAGAATGCCCGCTTCATGGAGATGACGTCGTCAGGTATGATGGAGTCTAAGCCTCACGGCATGACCACCTGATAAGGAGTGAGCGTTGCAAAGCGACGTCCTCGACATTGTTGCGTCCTATCCTAAACTCGCTGCTCGTTTAGCAGAGCGCCCGCAAGAGCGCGCTCGCATGGAGAAACTCGTCGCTGAAATCAACGGCGACTATTCTCCTGCCATGGTGAAGACGCTCGCCACCATGATCGAAAACACATTTTTGAAACTCTACGACGGTATCCAGCTCGACATGGCCAAAGGTGTCGACCTCGTAGCGTTGCGCGAGACTCACCATATCGTTTTGGTGCCCAATCACCAG
>JBEIPE010000346.1:0-2916 GCA_040377215.1 Halobacteriovoraceae bacterium | reverse complement strand
GCCGCGAGCTGGGCTTCATTGTAGTGTTCGAGATAGCTGTCACGACGAGTGAGCAAGAAACCACGCACACCCGTCTCCGCGTCTTTCACAGAGGAGACAATCAATTCTACGAGAGTCAGTGTATCGGAAGTTTTTTTGACCCAACGTTCTTGCGAACTCACGCGCTCAAAGCTTGTGTTGAGCACCCAAGTGTTCACAAAAAGCAAGATGGTCACACCTAAATAGGATAACCAAACGCGTGCGGTCTTAAGATTCATGGCAAAGTCTCCTGCTGAAGACTTTGCCACAATTTAGTAAGCATCAGCAATGAAGCATTGTGGCGTTACTAGAGTGAAAGCGGAAAACTGACACTCACGATGTAGGATTGAATTTCAGCATCCACATCATTGGTTGAACCACTAAAAATACCAGCGTCCTCAAGTTCGGTCTTGTCGTATGAGATTTGCTGATATTCCAAGTTAAGACTCGCTGGACCGATTTTTACACCGGCGCCTACGCGATAGCCTGAGGCGTCTTTAAGTTTAAGATCGACGTCATTTTTCTTCTCGAGGTCCATCTCGCCGCCCAGGATATAACTACCCCAAACGCGCAATCCCAAGAGAGTCGGCATTTGCACACCGACTACCGGGCCGTAGTTGTAGGCCGTGGCGTCAGTCTTGAAGTCAGGATCATCGTTATCAAATTCTGGTTTTGAGTAACGGCCATCGGCACCAATGAAGAGTGATTCCATGACATGAAAGCCGAGACGTGCACCTACGCCAAAACCATCGACTTTACCGTCAGAGCCACCAAAGGGGGCCGGGTAGTCGACATCAGATTCACCTTTTTCGTAAGTCAGCATGGGCTCGACAAAGAGTCCGGCCGAATCAGCGGCGTAAGCGACTGAAGTGAGCGAGAGAAGTGCAAGGGGAAGAATCTTTTTAAACATGGGGCCTCCTGGTTAGTACATTCAATCTAAGGGGAGGATTCATTTATGACTTGGTGGGATGATGAATGGATTGTGTTGAAAAATACAAGATTGAGGTCGATTAACGCTGTGCTGCCATGATGTAATTGACCTCTTCACTAGAGGAGATTCCCGTGGACCAAGAGATTTTTGATTGGCTGCTCATGCTCGGCCGTTGGCTGCACATCACCGTGGCCGTTACATGGATTGGCACGAGTATATTTTTCATGTGGATGGATCGCAGCTTCAAACCCAATCCTGAATCCACTCGTCCAGGTCACGTCGGTGAATTGTGGATGGTTCACGGTGGTGGATTTTATCACGTGGAAAAACTTTTGCTCGGGCCGACGCGTGTGCCGAAAGAGCTCCACTGGTTTAAATGGGAATCCTACTGGACCTGGATGAGCGGCATGTTCTTGCTGGTGATGTATTTCTACACCGAAGATGGCGGCTATCTCCTCGATTCAAATATTTCAACGATCACTTATTGGCAGGCCGTGATGCTGAGTCTCTTCTCCGTGTTCGGCTCATGGGTCTTCTACGATAGTGTGTGGGAAACGAAGATCACAAAAACAAAACCCGTCGTCGGTCACATCCTCACACTCGTATGGTTTGTGGGCATGACGTACTTACTATGCAAAACCCTCAATGGTCGCGCGGCCTACATCCACATCGGTGCCATGCTCGGAACCTGGATGACCGCCAACGTCTTCATGCGGATTATTCCCCGTCAGCTTTTGATGGTGGAGGCTTCTGCCAAAGGGGAGCCGGTCAATCAAGACTGGGGCAAGAACGCCAAGAATCGCTCGACTC
The DNA here is from genome assembly GCA_040377215.1 of Halobacteriovoraceae bacterium. Taxonomy (GTDB): domain Bacteria; phylum Bdellovibrionota; class Bacteriovoracia; order Bacteriovoracales; family Bacteriovoracaceae; genus UBA6144. Next base: position 1,157 of record JBEIPE010000346.1, on the reverse strand, counting down.
ATAATACCTATTTCACCTTGCCGGTGATTTTCATCATGATCTCGAATCACTTCCCGGCCACCTACGATCATCCCCATAGCTGGCTGGTCTTGCTGTGCTTGACTCTCGCCGGTGCAGCGATTCGTGAATACTTCGTCGTGCGTCTCTCAAAGCCTCAACGTGCCATGGGTGCGTTGGTCTTTGGTATCGTTCTTCTTGCGGCCATGTCGCTTTATACCCGCAGCTAAAAGGATATTTATGATTAGCACCCATATTCTCGACACAAGTCTTGGAAGTCCTGCTGGCGGAGTGGCAGTTACGCTTGAGAAGAAAAAAGGCGATGCCTGGGAGAAACTCGGTCACGGAGTCACGAACACTGATGGCCGTCACGCCTTTGATTGTCCTTATGAGGCCGGTGATTACCGCCTGACGTTTATGATCGAAGATTATTTTAAGGGGCGCGAGAGCTTCTTTCTCAATACGCCGATTCTTTTCCGCGTGAAGGATACTGGCCGCAAGTATCATGTGCCGCTCCTGCTTAACCCCTACGGATTATCTACCTACCGAGGCAGCTAAATGTACTACGACGACTATCTCAGTCCCGCGCTCAAAGCTCATCTCTTATCGCAAGCTCGTCCTGTCAGCGGAGTGAGTGGGCTCACGCAAGTCGGTGAGGGCGGTGGTCTTGAAACCACTGAGGCCTTGCAATTTTTAAGCGATCTCTACGATGCCCTGGCCGGTGAGCTGGCGTTGGTGTTGAAGCGCCGGACGCAGGATCGCGCGTTCATCGATCAGCGCACGCGTGCGCTTTATGAATTCAACCAAACTCACGGCCGTGATTATCTCTCACAAGACTATCTCACGGTCTTAGGGCTCGAAGACGGTGAAGGGCGTATCGTAGTTGGCCCCAAGCGCGCTGATTATGTGAAGAAGGGCGGTCAGCCGATAGCACCTATTCCAAGTTATCTGCAAGGCCCGCACGTGACTCTGTTTGGTCCACCGGATAGCGCGAAGCTGGCGATCAACGCCATGAATGCCTACCACCGTCAGTTGCCAGGCGAGCCAGCCATCGTCGGGGAACTGTTGGCCGAAGGCCAACACAGTCCAAAGTGGGGCGCCGACGACGAAGATTCAAAAACACCTTTGCGCGCAGATTTAATTTCTGCGGGTGTGAATCT
>JBEIPE010000225.1:0-4892 GCA_040377215.1 Halobacteriovoraceae bacterium | reverse complement strand
GGCATCGTGAAGCCAGCTCAGGGAGACCTCGGGTGGAGAATTTCTTTTTTGTTAGGGCTTCTCATGGGGGGCACTGTCTTATTGCTCTGGCGACCGGAGGCGTTTGTTCAACATTCATCTGCCCTTTGGGGTGATTACATATTTGCCGGACTCTTAGTTGGTTTCGGAACGCTTCTCGGGAATGGCTGTACTTCTGGCCATGGAGTTTGCGGGATTTCGCGCTTGTCGGTTCGATCAATCATGGCGACGGTGACCTTCATTGTTTTCGGCATGCTCAGTCTTCTCGTCTTTAAACTGTTGCGAGGTACCTTATGAAAAATCTCATCTCGCTCATCGTTGGGTTTCTCTTCGCCTTGGGTCTCGGTTACAGTGGCATGACCCAAGTTCAGGTCGTGCGTGGCTTCCTTGATATCACCGGTGATTGGAACATGAATCTTCTCGGTGTGATGATCGGGGCGATCGGTGTCCACTCGATTCTATTCTTCATCATCAAGAAGCGGACAGCCCCGCTCCTCGATACAAAATTTCATCTCCCGACAAAAAAAGATCTCGATCTCCGGCTGATCGCTGGTGCCGCTCTGTTTGGGGTCGGGTGGGGCTGGACGGGCATTTGTCCTGGTCCAGGTGTGGTGGCGACAGTCAGTGGAAATACGGACATTTTGATTTTTGTTGTCTCGATGCTGGTAGGCATGGCGATCTTCAAAGGCGTTGAGCCAAAGCTGCGAAAGTGATCTATCTGTTTTGTGGTTCGATCATTGGTGTCGTGATGGGACTCACGGGGGCAGGTGGGGCCCTCGTGGCGATTCCTCTGTTTATGCATTTTCTCCACATGTCTCTTAAGGAAGCTTCGGTCTATTCACTTCTTGCCGTCGTCATCGCTTCCTTGATGAACTATCTCGCGCAAAGAAAGGCCACTCAGTATAAAACGGCGTTTGTGATCATAACGTCTTCGGCGGTGGGCAGTTATGCCACGGCCCCTTTTAAAGAAGCGCTACCAAGTTTGGCGGTCGCACTTTTGTTGGCGCTGGTTTCAATCTATGCGCTCTATAATGTTTGGGTGCCAGTGAAAGTAGAGGACAGCACGCCCAAAGCACCGCGGGAGAGCGCTGGTCTTTCGATCGTTCTGGGATTATTGCTGGGAGGACTTACAACGTTCACGGGCCTTGGCGGTGGAGTGCTCATGCTGCCGCTTTTTTTAGGACTCTATCACTACTCTCAGTCGCAGGCGGTAGCGACCAGTCTTCTTGCGGTCGGACTTTCCTCACTCGCTTCGCTCTTGGTACAAATGATTCGCGGAACACACTTTGAACTCAAATTTGATTTAGTGTTCTTGCTAGTTGGAATTCTGGCATCGGTTTATTTGCTCAAACAATTTGCAAAACACATGCCCGGCGAGATGATAAATCGAGTCCGACAACTTGTGTTCACGATGGTTGTGATTCTCGCCTTGGTCAAAATCTTTTAGGAGTTCGCCATGATTCGTGTTTTCGTTTTGCTGGTCTTGTGGGGATGTGGGCATTCGGCCCATCACAATCACGCCAACCACCATATGCACAAATCATCCCATGCTGATCTCATCAAGCGCTTTGACGATCCCAAGCGTGATCTCGTGCAGAAGCCTGACGTGGTCATGAAACTTCTGGCACCACTGAAAGGCAAGACCGTGATAGATATCGGTGTGGGAAGTGGATACTTCGCTAAGCACTTCTTAGAGGCCGGAGCGCTTGTCACAGGAGCCGACGTGGATGATAAGTTTTTGCAGCATGTGAGCGCGCGATTCACAGCGGCAGAATTCAAGACACTCAAAATTGCTTACGATGACCCCATGATGGGGGAGGCCCAGTATGATGTTGCCTTCACCTCGAACACCTACCATCACATTGATCACCGTGTGAGCTATCTCAAGAAAGTCCGTGCGGGATTGAAAGACACAGGACGGTTTGTGGTCTTTGATTTCAAAAAAGAGGGGGACGCAAAATCAGGGCCGCCTCTCGCTATGCGCATAGATAAGACGCAAGTGATCAGTGAACTAAAAGAGGCGGGATTTTCGCATATCACCACCCATACCAAAGAATTTGAGCAGCACTACTTGATTATTGCCACTAAATAACTCTTTGAGTCATAGGCTCTGTCTATGTCCCGATAGATTTAATCGAATGTACTCTCATGGCCTCTCCCAGTACTCTACCTTTGTTGAAATCATTCAAAGGAGAATGCCTATGTTTAAACTTGTAGTGCTCACGGCACTCGTGCTGACCCAGTCAGCATTCGCGATGGAAAAACGCGATAACACTTCTAACCAATTCTGGTGGCCTGAGCTTCTAAGCCTCGCACCTCTTCGTCAGCACGCTGTTGAATCAAACCCGATGGGTGAGAAATTCAACTACGCCGCTGAATTCAAAAAACTCGACGTCGCTGCAGTTAAAAAAGACATTGAAAAACTCATGAAGACACCACAAGACTGGTGGCCAGCTGACTGGGGTCACTACGGTCCGTTCTTCATTCGTATGGCGTGGCATAGCGCGGGTACTTACCGCGTGTCTGACGGTCGCGGCGGTGCTGGCGGCGGTCAACAACGTTTCGAGCCGCTGAACAGCTGGCCCGACAACGCCAACTTGGACAAAGCACGTCGCTTGCTTTGGCCGATCAAACAAAAATACGGCAGCAAACTTTCTTGGGCCGACTTGATGGTGCTCACCGGTAACGTCGCTCTCGAATCAATGGGCTTTAAGACTTTCGGCTTCGCCGGCGGTCGCACAGATGATTGGGAAGCTGACTTGGTTTACTGGGGCCCAGAGCAAAAATTCCTCGACGACAAACGCTACTCAGGCGATCGCAAACTCGCTCGTCCTTTGGGCGCAGTTCAGATGGGTTTGATCTACGTAAATCCAGAAGGCCCGAACGGCAATCCAGATCCATTGCTTTCGGCCAAAGACATCCGCGAAACATTCGGTCGCATGGCGATGAATGACGAAGAAACCGTAGCGTTGATCGCTGGCGGTCACACCTTCGGTAAAGCACACGGCGCTCGCAAACCAGAAAATTGCGTAGGTGCTGAACCTGCCGCTGCTGGTGTTGAAGAGCAAGGCATGGGCTGGAAAAACAAGTGTGGAACTGGCCATGGTAAAGACACCATCACCAGCGGCCTTGAAGGCGCTTGGACTGGTAAGCCAACTGAGTGGACCACTCAGTACCTCGATAACCTCCTTGATAACGAATGGGTGAAAACAAAAAGCCCGGCCGGCGCCATTCAGTGGAAACCAAAAACTGACGACTTGAACGAATTGGTTCCGGACGCTCACGTTAAAGGTAAGTCTCACGCTCCTGTGATGTTCACCACGGACTTGGCGTTGAAGTTCGACCCGATCTACGGCGAAATCTCGAAGCGCTTCCGTGCTGATCCAAAACAATTCGAACTCGCGTTCGCTAAAGCTTGGTTCAAACTCACTCACCGTGACATGGGCCCACGCACTCGCTACATCGGTAAAGATGCACCAAAAGAAATTCTCTCTTGGCAGGACTACGTGCCAGCTCCAAATCACAAGTTGATTGGCGCCGGCGAAATCGCCACGCTTAAGTCTCAGATCTTGAAGTCGGGTTTGACTGTTCCAGAACTCGTGCGCACAGCATGGGCCTCAGCAGCTTCTTTCCGCGGCACTGACCTTCGTGGTGGTGCAAACGGTGCACGTCTTCGTCTTGCTCCACAAAAAGACTGGCCGATCAACAACCCAACTGAAGTGGCAAAAGTTGTCGGTAAGTTGGAAGAGATCCAAAAGAACTTCAACAAGTCTGGTTCAAAAGTATCTCTTGCTGACGTGATTGTTCTTGGCGGTGTTGCTGCCATTGAAAAAGCTTCAGGCATGAAAGTTCCCTTCAAGCCAGGACGCATGGATGCCACACAAGAGCAGACAGACGTTCAGTCTTTCGCGTTCCTTGAGCCGAAAGCTGATCCGTTCCGTAACTACTACGCCGAAGGCAACTACCTCTCGCCAACTCAGGCGATGGTGGACCGCGCGAACTTGCTCACACTCACTGTGCCAGAAATGACAGTGTTGGTGGGTGGTCTTCGTGTGTTGAACGCGAACGCAGGCGAAGCGAAGCACGGCGTGTTCACCGACACTCCAGGCAAGCTCAACAATGCGTTCTTCGTGAATCTTTTGGATATGTCGACGAAGTGGCAGAAGTCTAAGACTGAAGGCCTCTACGAAGGTGTAGACCGTAAAACAGGTGCGGCGAAGTGGACAGCGACTCCGGTCGACTTGATCTTCGGCTCACACTCTGAACTTCGCGCAATCGCGGAAGTTTACGCGGCCGCTGATGGCCAGAAGAAGTTCATGAATGACTTTGTTGCTGCTTGGAACAAGGTTATGACTCTCGATCGTTTCTAGAAAATTCGGCGAGACGTTGCTTTAGGGCAGCGTCTCGCTTCTTTGCCTGATCGGAATACTTGGGATTGAATTTCCTAGTACCTAATTTTCCGCACTCAGCAGACAATTAACAAAACATCATCTCTTGGGAGTTCATTTGAAAGCTTACTTTCTCGCTATCTTCTTGCTGCCATCTTGCACCATCGCGAAGTGGGCGAATCCACCACGCCAAGAAGAAATGCATGCTGAAGCCGCTGGAAATAAGCCTTTCTGGTTGGGGCGCAACTCAGATGATTTGATTTTACATCCGGTATTTGCCACCAAACAAATGGACCGCAGAAAAGCATCCAATGGCCAAGAAGTGATCACGTTTAAAAACTCTCTGGGTCGCAAAGGTACTTCTGGAGTGGGTATGAGTAGTTTTAGTGTGACTGAAATTGAATGTAATCATGTGTTCTATTTGCAGAACGACAAGATTACAGACTATCAGCGCATCGGTAATTGCACAGAGGAAGAAGATCCGGC
>JBEIPE010000390.1:0-2334 GCA_040377215.1 Halobacteriovoraceae bacterium | reverse complement strand
TCTTATGATTTGAATCAAACGCAATTAGAAGCTCTCCTGCAAAACGTGCCCCGCGAGAAGTTGGAAGTGACCCTTCATCAGTACATGCCCGAGTTTCATATGGAGCACTGTGTGTTCGCGGCGTTCATGTCGAAAGGCTCAAGCTTCAAAGATTGCGGCAAGCCCTGTGAGAAACATAAAGTGGAACTGAAAGATGCCTACGGCAACATGCACTTCTTGAAGGCCGATCAGGAATGCCGCAATACGCTTTATCGTGGCAGCGCTCAGTCAGCGGCGTTTCTCATTGATAAATGGCCGCATGGCCCAGGTGTGTGGCGCTGCGAGGCCTTGAATGAACGCGGTGATGAATTGCGCGCCAAGATTGGTGGTTATCTCAATTTGCTTGCTGGTCATGTCAGTTTAACTGAAGCGATTCGCCAGGTGGGCACTTACGAGAAGTACGGAGTGACAGAAGGGCAGTTAAGCGCCGATCGCACCTGGAAAGATCGGAAGCAGCTCTAGAGCGAATCATTTTTTCAGGGTAGCGGGTTTGGGATGGCCCAATCCAAAGACCTACGGTTTAAACATGTCCCAAACTTCTTCCAGGATTTGGCATGCTTCGTACCCTCAGTTTCTTTCTCGCGACCACGCTCTTGCCTCTGGCGCAGGCCGGGGAAAAACTCATCGGCGGAAGACTTGCGACGAGCGAGGAATTCAAGAGTACCGTTTATATCGGTGGGTTTTGTACCGCCAGTAAGATTGGGCCCTACACCTTCCTCACCGCTGCCCATTGCATGGTCAGTGCTGCCACTCCGACCTCAACAGTGCGCGACACCTTCAAGAAGGGTGCGCAGATTAGCGTCGCTACACACTACGGCCCGATCGCATCTCTCACAGTGGATGAGGCGTTCCCGCACGAAACATACACCGCAGAAATGAATCGACGGATTGCGGCCGGCGAGGCGACGGCAGGTGGCGCCTTCAAGGCCTATGACATTGGCCTCTTCACCGTCGTGGAGGCTACGCCCGACATTCCTGTGGCCGAGGTCGATTACCAACGGGTGGAGACCGATGAGCTGGTGACCATTGGTGGTTATGGCTGTGAGGACAGCATCTTTTCGGGCTCGGGTCAGCGCAAGTATAAAATCGCCACGGCCAAAGTCGTAGCAGCAGAAGAGATCACGCAAGACAGCTACGGCCGTGACATCAAAGACGTCGATTTCTTTAACTTCTATTCTGCGGGACTCAAGCGCGACGCGAGCGCCGCAAGCATCTGCCCTGGTGACTCAGGCGGGCCGGCCTATAGGGATTCAAGCAAGGCCGTTGTGGGAGTCAATTCTCAGTATGTCTTCTCTGATACCTCGGGGGTCTCTTTGGTGAATACCCACACCCGCACGAGTCAGGTCGCCGATTGGTTGCTTGAACACATAAAGTAGCTAAAGAATTTCATCCCGTGAAATCTCGCGCCACTCTCCTGGTGGCAAATCACCCAACGTGAGTTTGCCTGTCGCTACACGCACCAAACGCAAACATGGGTGGCCGATGGCCGCAGTCATCCGTCGCACCTGACGATTTTTTCCTTCCTTGAGACGTATCTCCAACCAACAATCCGGCACGGTCTGACGAACACGAATGGGTGGATCACGTGGAGGGAAACCCGGGTCATCAATCAACAGGGCCTTGCAGGGAAGGGTTTGGTAGTCCTGAATTTTTACGCCCTTTTGAAGTGTTGCTAGCGCTTCCGGCGTTGGGATTCTTTCGATTTGCACCCAATAAGTTTTTTCTTTATCAAAACGTGGTTCGAGAAGTCTTTGGATCAAAGGCCCGTCGTTGGTGAGCAGCAACAATCCTTCCGAGTCTTTATCTAAGCGACCTGCGGGATAAACGTCCGGTGGGAAGCCAAACTCCGCGAGTGATCGTGCACCATCTTCTGGGGTAAATTGGCTTAAAACCCCATAGGGTTTGTTGAAAATAAAATAGCGAAGTGGCGAATCCGGATTTTTCACATTAATATCCTAGCATGAGCGACCAGCCGCGCATTCTCTATTCTTCCGATGGCTCCCACAAGTTGCAGTGCCAGAAGTGTGGCCAGCATCCTTGTAAATGTCCCAAGGCGGGAGCCCTTGTTCCAAGTGAACACACGCTCAAGATTCGCCGGGAAACCAATGGCCGCGGTGGCAAGGCGGTGACCGTGGTGTTTGAGTTGCCCGAGAACGAAGCCTATTTCAAAGAACTCGCCAGCAAATTGAAAACTCACTGCGGTTCGGGTGGTGCGTTCAAAATCACCACCATCGAAGTGCAAGGCGATCATCGTGACAAGATCAAACTCTACCTCGAAAAGCTCGGCTTCAAAGT
>JBEIPE010000008.1:0-25572 GCA_040377215.1 Halobacteriovoraceae bacterium | reverse complement strand
TTTTTTCATTTTCATTCTCCCTAGAGGTCGAGTTCGGCTTCGAGTTCAAGGATCTTCGACTCAATTTTTCTTTCCTTCACGTCGTAACGCTCAAGGATGTCTTCCTTAATGCGCAAAACGTCGAGGATCACGTAATCGAAGCGACCAGAGAACATCAGACGATCCAAGAGCTCTTGGTTGTCATTGATGATTTTTGCCATCTTCAGTGAACGGTGAGCGGTGATCAAGCTGCGCTCGTCACGCACGAGTTCAGAAGCATTTGAGAGCAATGCGATCTTCTTCATCGGAAGAAGAACCTTAGGCCAAAGCTCTGAATAGAAATCTTTCTCATACTGAAGGTCTTGAGAGAGAGAGCGTGTAATCTCAAGGAACTCAGCACCCCAGTTATCATCGTTCACGCGTTCAGCGCGGTAACGGCGGTATGAAGCCGGAGCTGGTTCAGTGGCCGAGAAGATTTGGCCCGCAAGAATGCGTGCGCAAGTTTCTTCAAACTTAAAAGTAATGTTTTTAACGTCACGGCGAACGCGGAACGAGTAGTCCGGGTCGTAGCCTGGGATACCGATGTTGTGGACGAGTTCACCATCAGCGAAGACCTTGATGAAGCCGTCGTTGCGAATGCCTTCAGCGCTGACGAGCATGCGCTCAACATAGCTGTGGTCGCGAGGAACATCGACCGAAAGAGTGTCACCTGGGCAGTAGCGGCCTGTTTTGCCGAGGTCCGCGAAGTTGATCACACCGGCTTGAGCGCCGAATGATGTTAAGAGAGCGAGAGCGATAAATTTAGTTTTCATATATTTAATCCCTTAGGGTTTTATGTTCTATTCGCGGTTAAGGTCGTACTTCTCGATGATGTCCTGCTTAATGGTCATCATGTCGAGAGCGAGACGGTCATAGCGTACGTCCATTAACATAATGTCGCTTTCAAACAAGAGAGCTGAGTCGTCGATCGCATCAAGCAAGATGACGGCTTTCTCTTTAGTACTCAATGAGCGCGCATCGCGAGCGTTGTCAGACGCTTGTACTTTCAAAGCAGCTACTTTCAGTGGCTTTAAGAAGCGAGTGAAGACGTCGTAACCAAAAGGTGTTCCGCCGCTCAAAATTGTGAACTCATGAACGAGATCAAGTACTGATTGGCCCCACTGGTCAACATCGTATGAACGACGTTGCTGGCGGCTCAAGCCCTGGTATGAAGAATAGACTTTTCTTTCAGTGTAGATTTTGAAGCCCAAAAGCTTCACGCGGCTGCGGTCTTGAACTTTCAAAACGATTTCAGATACGTTGCCACGGATAACAATTGGATAGTCTGGATCACGGCCCGGAACACCCAAGGTCGCAACTTCATCACCATCAGCGTAGACTTTCGCGAAGCTGTAGTTACGTTGAGCACCTTCGGCGGTGATCATCAACTGCTCAACATAGTGAGGGCGGTTGTCGTTGAACTTGAATGAGATGTTCTCATTGGCATCAAGCGTTTTGATGTATTCGTTGCCTAAGAATCCGCGACCTTCGACTTTCAAGTCGATGACCGAAGGAACTTGAGCGAAGGCCTGACCGGCCACGAGACCTAAGACTGCGATGACTGTTTTCAATGATTTCACAAAAATCTCCCTGGAGATGTTAATTGGATTACTTCATGGCCTTGCATTTCTCGATCGCTTCGCGTCCGAGAACTGCTAACTGTTTCGTGGTCGCACCACTCTTTGCGTTCATTTTTTGCTGGTTGAGAACGCAGGCGCGGGCTTTATCTGAGAGCGAGCAGGCCTGGTAAGCATCTTCCATCTTTAGTCCCTGGCCACGCAGAGTCTTCAAGCACTCCACCCCGGAAGCGACCTCTGCCGCTTGGGCGTGAACAACGAACATGAATACGAACAAAGTGAAAGCAGCTTTCATACAGACTCCTTTACAAGTGTCTAAACTTTAGACACTTCAAGCCATTGATTCCCTTGCGGGTTACTCGTTATGGGGAGATATGATGCAGATAGTGTGCCGGCCTAAGCGGCTTGCGCTGGAATTGAGACTTCGGCGCTAACAGCGCCTTTGCCTTTGCGGAAGAAGGCCCAGTAGAAGCCCACGGCCATGAGATAGAAGAAAGAAGCCACCACAAACGAAGAGCGGAAGCCATAAGACTCGATCAACCACCCACCCACCTGACTAGAAAATGTCCAGGCGGCGTTGTAGCAAAAAATCAGTATCGAAGAGGCAAATAAACATTCGTGCTCTTTGACTTTTTCCATCTCAAAAAGCGAAGTCACAGGGCCACTCATGTTCATGAGCATTCCGCGCATGAAGAAGCTGCCCAACACCAAGGCCACACTGGAGGCCATCGCCATGGTAAGCATGAACGGCACAGACAGCAGCGCCGTGAACATCATGAAGCGCAAACGATCGATACGATTCACCAGCATCGGCGCCATGAAGATTCCGCTGAACATGCAGAGCTGAAGAATACCAAAGGCATTCCCAATGGCAGCGCTGCCGAGATCAAAACGTTTAGAGAGATAGACGTTCATGAAAGGGATAATCATCCCCGCGCCTAAAGCGATAGAGATTTTAGGAGCGATGAGTTTTCCCATCATTCGCCAGTCTTTATCTTTCAGCCCACCGATGAATTTATGAGACATCTTGGGAACAGGTGCTCTGAGAATACGACTGTAGGGCCACAACGATAAAAGTGTAATTCCCAAAGAAACTGCCATGGCGTAACGGTAGGCATCGACCATCACAAGACCAGGAAAGATGTTTCGCAGCACTTCGGGAAGCTGACCACCCACCATAAAGCCCAATAACTGAGAGCCCATCACGGCGGCTGAATTCATAGTGAAGGCATACACTCGTTGATCATGATGCGTGTGACGGAAGATAAACGGAGCAACCGAGATGTTGAAGATCGCGAGGCCCATGGCCCCCATCAACCCAAATAGTGTGTAGAGCTCGACGCTGGAAGAAAGCACTTGTGAGATGTAGCAGATGGCGGAAATCACCAACCCCGCTATCAAAAGCGGTTTCGCCGCAAAACGTTCGAGCACAAAAGCTGCTGGAAACGCCATGAGTGCAGTTCCCAAAGATGCCGTGGAAGCAAGACTTCCCATGACACCTTCTTTCAAACCAGATTCACGCAAAAAAAGATTGAATAACAATCCGTGCACAGAATTACCGAACGCCATCAAGGCGTGTCCCATGAGGAACAATTTCAAGTTATCGGGAAGTTTTTGATAATGTTGTCTGTAGTGGCGAACCATAGGCCTTCCTGGCTTGTTCATCTTACGCCTAAGTTTGGGCCTAAGCTACGCGCAACTTTTTCCAATTTTACCTCTCAAAAAAGACTGTTGAGTTTGACACCTATCACGGCCCCTTCCTATGATGACGGTACTCTAGGAGCTGCACATGAAGTGGATAATTTTACTCAGCCTTTGGTCATTTTCTGCGCTTGCGCAAACTCCTTTTGTTTTCATGCGTGAGTCGAGCGCGGGCAAGCACATCATCTTGCGCCAGGGAAATACTGAAACTCCACTGACCTCAGGAAAAACGAAGCATCTCTTCCCAGATATTTCAGCAGATGGTCAGTGGGTCGTCTGGGTCGAAGGGCCCAATGAACGTGATCTCTCCGTTGTTCTCTACAACATCAACACACGTTCTCGTGAACGTTGGAACACCGGTCGCAAGGGAGCCACTCTCCACCCACGCTTCACAAAAAATGGTCAGCATATTTTCTTCTCCGCTCCTGAGCGTGGCGGAAACAAAATCGTTTCTTTTGCACCGGCCAATTCACGGACACGCTTAATGGGAAGAGAAGCCGATGGAACGAAAGTCTATCGCATTACTCCTGAAGTCATACCTCATGACGGTCAGGGATTTTTTCCACGGCCATCAAACGATGGAAGCTTCGTTCTATTTCAACAGAACACTCTCTTTAAAAAAGAAATCATTGAATACAACACTGCTACTAAACAATCTCGTGTTCTCATCGACGGCATCTCTCCTGCTCTCTCACACGACGAGAACTGGATTCTCTACAGCGCAAAAGTTCAAGGCTCTTGGGACATCTGGCTGATGAATCGTCTCACGGGAGATTCTGTGGCGCTCACCAATGACCCAAAAGATGAAACAGAGCCGACGTTCACAACCGCTGACAACGTGGCCTTCGCCTCTAACCGTGAAGGAAGTTTCCAGATTTTCCAAGTGGCCAAAGGTGAGTGGCAACAACTTGTAAAAAGCGAACACACTGATACAGCTCCTATGTTTGCCGGTGAAGCTCGTTGGCAACAAAGTCTTAAAACACCCATGCCTTCTCCTGTTCGCTTCGGCTTCGCTTCGGTTCAGCACTTCGGCAAAATTTACATCTGTGGTGGTCAACTCGGAACGATCGAGACCAATAATTTACAGGTTTATGATCCATCACTTGGGCGGTGGTCTGAGCTCGCCCCTCGTCCCCATGCAAGCCACAGCTTTCCCATGATCGCTTTCGGGCAGTACCTCTATGCTTTTGACGGGGCCATTGATCGTTATGATACCGAAACGAATACTTGGGTGACTCTTTCGTCCACGTCTCGTGCCTCAGCTTCTCTGTCGGCAGTGACCATCAATAACAAAGTGTACTTGCTGGCAGATGGCAATTCGACCGTCGAAATCTTTGATCTCTTAACTGAAAGAATGAGCCAGGCGAGCTGGGCTCTTCCAGTTCGTCAAAACTACACCGCCATCGAGCTGAACGATCAGATTGTTTTGGTGGGTGGAATGTATCAAGTCACGATGATTGATCCAACAAGCGGTCACACCCGAGATTTAGCACGCCTACCGTTTGCGATTTCAAATCCTGCAGTGGAAGTTCTAGGAGATGATCTCCTACTCTTTGGCGGGAGCTTGGCCGGGCAGTTAAGTTCAAGTGTTTATGCCTTAAATCTCAGCAAGAACACCTGGCGACACACCGGACGCTTTCTTTCAGAATCCAAAAGCTTGTCCCAAGTTGTTCCTCATAATGGAGGGTTAGCGATACTGGGTGGCCAAACTGAACAAGCCCTCGTAAGTACGTTTGAAGTGTTTTCACCTACCTCAAAATAATGGCACGCGATCTTGCATTCTTAGGTGCGGGTCGCGGCTAAATATTCAATTAGATTAAGTCTTCTTAAATATCTCGATTCTTTTCGAATCAAAACCGTGATCGAATTTAAAATGAGCCTATCTCTTAAAGGGGTTCAAATGCACAAGCTGGCTGCAGTCTCATTCTTATTACTTTTTTCTACAGTAGGGTCGGCGAAAGATTCGGTTGCACCTAAGGCTCCCAGCAATATCTCCGCATCACTCGTGACAGAAAAATCACTGAAGCTGAGTTGGAAAGACAATTCCACGGACGAAGTGGGCTTCGAACTCAAGCGCTCATTAGGCGCATCTGTCGTCATTATCAATCTTGGTGCGAACGTTACGTCCTACAGCGACGTCAACCTTAAAGCGGCCAGTAGCTATAGCTATTCATTGCGATCTTATAAAACAAAAAAATCCGTCAAATCATTCTCTCTGCCTGCTTCATTATCAGTGAAGACTCTCAGTGCAGTGGTGGTCACTCCTCCACCAGCTCCAGCTCCTGCGCCAACACCCGCACCCTCACCGGCCCCAACGCCTGCCCCTGCTCCATCTCCAAGTCCAGTTACCGGCTTAAAGGCCTTCCCGTCAGCTGAGGGCTTTGGTGCAAAAGCGGTGGGTGGACGTGGCGGTAAAGTCTTCATTGTCTCTAGCCTTGCAGACAGCGGTATCGGCTCGCTACGCGAGTGTGTCAGCTTCCCTGGCCCACGTATCTGCGTGTTCAGCGTCTCAGGAACCATTCTCCTGGATTCTGCCCTCGCGATTAACAGCCCCTTCATAACTATCGCAGGGCAGACTTCTCCCGGTGGTATCCAGCTTCGAAACCGCAACAACCTTCAGTCGCCGATTCTCATCGATGCGAATGATGTTGTAATTCGTCACCTTCGTGTTCGACCTGGCCCGTCGGTGCAAACTTCGGATCTCGTTGATGCCATCACCATCGCATCAAAAGACCGCCCGGCTCACCGTGTGATCATCGACCACGTATCTATGTCCTGGTCGACCGACGAGCTTGTGCAGTCGGGTCCGGCCGCAAGCGACCTCACTATTCAGTGGAGCTTCGTGTACGAGGGCCTCTCACGCTCTACTCACGTGAGCGGAGAGCACAGCAAGGGCCCTTTCTTGAAAGGTAATCGCACCACTCTCCACATGAACTACATCGCCAACAACACCCGTCGCGTTCCAAACGTGTCTTCGGCGTCGAAGACGGCGCATCAGGTAGATCTCGTGAACAACGTTTTCTACAACGCGAGAGAGGCTTTCGGTGAGTTCTACGACGAGCACGGAAAAATCAACATCAACCTCGTCGGCAACCTCTTTCAGATGGGCCCAGAATCGTTTACAAATCTGAATGGTACCTATGCGGCCTTTGACTATGCCAACTCAGGTAAATACGGCTTCGCGCTCTATTTGAAAGATAACCTAGATCCGAATCGTCGCGGGTTGAGTGGTGAGGCTGAAAATCTTATTCTACCCATGACCTCACGCGTGTACGTGGTACCTCAACCGGTTGGCCAGGGACTGACGGCCGCTGCCTACCCTGTGAAGCAAGCTGCGCTCGACGTGCTCGCTTTTGCGGGATCAAATCTTCCCATGCGTGATACGCAAGATGCACGCGTGGCCCGTGAATTCTTTAACTGCCAGGGCACGATCATTGATAATCCTACAGAAGTCGGAGGCTGGCCTCAAATGTACAGCGGTACTGCGCCACTTGATTCAGATCGTGATGGTATGGCGGACGCTTGGGAAGATCGTCGACTCCTCAATAAAAACTCTGCCCTTGATGCGAATGGGGATGACGACAAAGATGGTTACACCAACGTTGAGGAGTATCTCAACGAATTGGCAGGAGATAACGTAAGCATGATTGGCAAAGGCCTGGGAACATTGCCGGCCCATCGCTGCGGCCGCTAGATCAATCAAGACAGCATAAAAAAGGCTCCCTTAGGGAGCCTTTTTTATTTGAAAACTATTTCTGACGAAGAAACGTTTCTTTCGTTTCTGGCTCACCAAAGACAGATGCTTCTGCAGTTCCACGGTAAGTGATGACCGCCAAACAGAATTTGCCATCAGCACCGGCAACAGCGTTGTACACACCTGGACGATTTGAGCGGTGATCAACAACCACGCGAACAAAAGTCGGAACTTCAGTGGCTTCAGAAACAACACCACACAACTCAGCCGTTGGTTCGCCTGAGCGAACCATGGTGAAAGATGTGATTTTGATGCTAGCTGCGAAAGCAGAAGTTGAGAGAACGAGTGACGCGAGAACGATAAAGTTTTTCATATGATCTCCTTTGAAAACCTAATGGAGAAATGGTCTCAAAGTGAAATCAGATTGGCTGCAAACAAAGCATTTCGATCAGTTATCTTTGCGAATCAATGCTGCCGAAAAACATCAACTTGTTACGTAATGGACAACAAACTAGACGCCCGACTTACCGTAGTTGCTGAGAACTCGTGCGGAAGGGTCGTTAACGTTACACCCTTCCCACGACTTGTTCGGCATCCAGAAGTCTTTGATCATGCCTGAACGTCCTGGATAGAACTCTTCAAACACATTGCGATACCACAGTGACTCTTTCGTGAACGGAGTGCCGTGGGGATATTTGTTTTTCGCATTCGCCATCTCGGCGTCGCTGATATTGTTCTCGCCGTACGCCTTAAGTGTATCCACCATCGAGTGGCCAACGGCATCGGAGAACGCCGCTTTTTCACGCCAAAGAATTTCGTCAGGCAGGATGTTCAAGCCATCAAAGGCCTTGCGCAAAATGTATTTACCCATGCCGGTGGTGTTCATTTTCATCTCGGCCGGAATCGACATGCAGTACTCAACGAAATCAAGATCAGCGAAGGGAACACGAGCTTCCAATGAGTGCGCTGAAATACAACGGTCAGCGCGAAGCACGTCATACATGTAGAGTTCATCTACACGTTTCACTGATTCTTTTTGAAACTCCGGACCGTTCGGTGCGAAGTCGGTGTACTTGTAACCAAAAATCTCGTCGCTCACTTCACCGGTGAGCACTACTTTGATCTTGGTTTTTTCGTGGATGTATTTGCAAACGAGGTACATCCCAATCGACGCACGAATGGTGGTGATGTCCCAAGTTTCCAAGTGCCAGATCACATCACGAACGACCGCAAGTGTGTCTTCTTCAGTGAAGTAGACTTCGTGGTGATCAGATTTAATGAAGTCCGCGACTTTTTTCGCGTAAGGAAGATCGATGGGGTTCTTGTTCAAACCTACTGAGAATGTGACCAAAGGTTTTTTCAAAACATGAGCAGCAATGCCACACACAAGACTTGAATCCAAACCACCCGAGAGTAAGTAGCCCACAGGTACATCGGCCACCAAGCGCTTACGAACACCTTCAATCAAACGATCGCGGATTTCGTTAAGAACTTTCTCTTGTGAGTCCGTGGTGAACTTTTTGACTTCGGTGATGTTGCGGTAAGAAACGAAGTTTCCATCGCCGTCATAGTAGTGGCCCGGGGGAAACGGCGTGACTTTATCACACATGCCATGAAGCACCTTCGCCTCAGAAGCAAACATGATCTTTCCGTCAGTCGTTGAGTAACCATAGAACAACGGACGAATCCCGATCGGATCTCGTGCGGCGAACATCTTTTGTTTTTCGCCATCCCAAATCAACAAGGCGAATTCCGCATCCAGGCGACGTGCCGTTTCGGCGATGCCGTATTGGCGGTAGAGCGGAAGAATCGGTTCACAGTCTGAATGAGACTGGAATGTGTAAGTGTCTTTGTACTGCTCGTAGAGGGCCGGGTAATTGTAAACTTCACCGTTACAAAGCAACCAAACTGAACGCTCGTGGTCTTTGAAAGGCTGGTCCCCAGCGTGCGACGTGTCCATGATCGCCAAACGATGAAACCCGAGGGTGACTTCGCCATTCGGTTGAATCACACGAGTATCATCCGGCCCACGGTGTGTGAGTTCGTTGAAAGTCTCTTTGAATTGGGGGAATTTTAAGGCGTTCCCGAGGGAACCAAACAAACCGCACATGACCGCATCCTTGAGGGCTCCGGGACCGACCTGGTCCCTGGCGAAATCCTAGCATAGTGCACTCCTGCCATCGGGAATAGCAAAATTTGCCGTCGGCCTCTTACACTTTGATCGGCGGTAAAATAAGGCATGTCTAAAAGTGGGCCTTTTGTCCCTGAGCTTGTGGAAGTCGAACGCCTCGCCGAGGCGCACAGTAACTACGTGCGTATGGAAAACCTCGGCAGCGTCACCACAGGACACACCAGCTTCCCTATTCTTGGTCTTGTCATGGGAAGTAAGGACCCGGCTGCGCCGACTTGCGGGCTCTTTGCCGGTGTTCACGGGCTTGAACGCGTGGGCACCCATGTCTTGTTGGCATTCCTGCGCACACTTTTTGTGAAGCGCGCCTGGGACAAAGACTGGGAAGGGTTTTTTGAGAAATACCGTCTCGTGACCATTCCCGTCATCAACCCTACTGGCTTTGCTTTGAACCGCCGCTCCAATGCTCGCGGTGTGGATCTCATGCGCAATGCTCCTGTGGAAGCGGAAGGAAAACTTCTGCTTGGCGTCTCAGGGCAGACCTGGAGCCCTCACCTCCCTTGGTATCGCGGGCACGATGGACTGGAAGTTGAAACCAAGGCCGTCGGTGACTTTGTTGAACGCCATATGTTCGCTTCCAAAGCAGCTGTGACCCTCGATCTACATTCGGGTTTTGGTATGAAGGATCGACTTTGGTTTCCCTGGGCCCGCTCCGCTTCGGTCTTCCCTCACGGGCCGTCCGTTGAGAGATTGCTGCAGCTTTTTGAAACCACGTATCCTTACCATGTCTACAAAATCGAGCCTCAAAACCATAGCTACATGACTCACGGGGACCTATGGGATTGGCTCTACATGCGCCATCAGGCGGCAAACACCGGTGTGCCTTTTCTCCCGCTGACTCTCGAGATGGGTTCATGGATGTGGGTGAAGAAGAATCCCATGCAGATGTTCATGGCCGACGGGATGTTTAACCCTGTTAAAAAGCACCGTTACGCCCGGACCATGCGCCGTCACCTGCATCTCCTGGAGTTCCTGCTGCGCTCAGTGGGCTTTCATTCTCAATGGGAGTGAAAATTTTACAGATCTCTCTCTGAAACTCTAGGCTCGGGCTATCATTCCTCCGTGCGTTTTTTCATTCTATTGCTTCTTATTTCTCAGTCTGTTTTTGCTTCATTTGAAGCGGCGACCATCTATGGCGAAGATGATCGTGAAGAAGTGGATGATGTTAATCTCGCTGGCCTCTCGTTAGGTGTTGTCGTTGCTCTTCCTACTCAGTTCACCTGGCAACTTCCCATCGTCGCCGCTCCCACTTTAGAAAAACGCTTCAAGGTTTGTAGCTCTGATCGGTATGCCAGTCAGCCGTCGATTGGCAGTTGCACCGGCGTTCATCTCGGCAAGGGTTTAGTCCTCACGGCTGCGCATTGTGTGAGTAACGAATTGAGCTGTGAGAAATTTAGCTGGGCCTTTAACTACCGCACCGATGTCATGGGCGCGCAAGCTGGGACTCTCGAGTTACAGGATATTTTCAAGTGCCAAAAAATTATCGCCACTGACAAAGATCTCGACATCACCCTCTTGCAGCTAGAAAAAAGCGCACGAAAGATGCCTCATCTTTCACTGAGCTTGACTGCTCCGATGACCGAAAGAATTTTTGCTATTGGCTCACCGCTTGGTCTTCCCCTTAAGTTCTCAGGCATGGGAACACTTTCCACCGATGGCACGGCCGCGCTTGATGTTTTCACGGGCAACTCGGGCTCGCCGATCTTTAATGAAAACCAGCAAATGATTGGGATGTTGCAAGGTGGCCACGAAGATTTCTCAGTGACTGAGCAAGGCTGTCGCGAATCTTTTGTCTTGGAAGACACCGCTCATGAAGAACAACTTTTCAAGCTTTCAAAGCTTCCAGTTGCTTTCAAAAAGCACATTCGTCGGGCCCAATAGCACGATCGGTGCTAAGCTTTTCTCATGCCCACTCTCGATTGGAAAAACTATCAACATGTTGTCGTCCTCACCGGTGCCGGAGCTTCGGCTGGTTCAGGTCTCGCCACCTTTCGTGACAGCAATGGTCTATGGGAAAATCATCGTATTGAAGATGTCGCCACCCCGGAAGCGTTTGAACGCGACCCCTATCTTGTTTGGCGTTTCTACTCCATGCGCAGGCTCAATGCTGGCGCCGCTCATCCTAATCCCGCTCATCGCGCTCTCGATGAATTCGCTGCGGACTTTAAGGGCCAATTCACTCTCATCACACAAAATGTGGATGGACTTCATAGACGCGCTCAAGGCCGCGGTCACCTCGATGCACTTTGCATGCACGGAACCTTAGAAAAATCTCGCTGCACAAGTTGCGAGCAAGTTTTTTGGGACGACATGGCCTGGGTTCCTGAAGTGGGTATGCCGCGCTCGGCGGGGCTGCTTGATGCTCATCAGCGCGCGAGCGGTGAAGCTCTCGGGCAATACAAAATCGCCAGCAAGAACGGTATTCCACTTTCTCCCTGCTGCGGAGTTATGTTGCGTCCCCATATCGTATGGTTTGGCGAACAGCCCTTTCAGTTAGATCGGATTTGGAAAGAACTCGAGAAGTGCGATGTTTTCATCAGTATTGGCACCAGCGGTCAGGTTTATCCTGCGGCCGCTTTTTTAGAAATTGCGAAATCACACAAAGCCACCACCATGGTGCTCAACATGGAGGCCCTGCCTCAGCATCCTTATGTGGATCACTTCGTGCAAGGTGCGGCAGAAATCATCGTGCCACAAGAATTTAAATTAACCTGATGTGATGATCTTAAATTTCTCGAAGTGAACGGCCGCGCGTGCTTTAGCTGCTTCACGCACACGAATCAGATCGGCCGGCAGACGAGCATCCTGTTCTACTTCCACCACAGGCGTAACATATTCGTTTTTCCACACGTTCATGAGTTTGATACGTGAGTAGTAAGTTTTTAAACCGACGTTATAGCCGTACTCTTCAATCGCCACGAATTGGCCTTTAGACGATGCACCTAGTGCATGGATCATTTCGACCCGGCCAGCGGCCAAACAAGCAAAAGACATCCACAGACCTAGAAGAGCACTCAAGCATTTAACCATCTGATTTCTCCCCGTTATGCTCTTTATAGAGCAAGGCGGGGGCCAAAACGTGCGCCTAGTCTTGGGAGGTTACCTCGGCTGGAGTGTCTAAAATTTCGACAGTAATTTTACCGCAAGATCACAGGCGTTTTGCCGATAAGTCTTGTGATGAAATTCTTCTTTTTATTCACGCTGATTTCTTGTAACGCTCTCGCTATCGACTCTTCTGAGTATATGGCGCGCATTGAGCAAATGGTGGCCGCCGGTGCCATTACCAAAGAAGCCGCTCACAGCGAAAAAGTGCAGCTCTCTCGCCCTCAAGGACAAGGGGCCGTCCAACGAGGAATCGCTCAGCGCGGTTTGGCGAGTGTTACTCCTGAGCTCAAGCCACTGAAAATCAAACGCTTCAAAGCCAAGCCCATGGAACTCTTGCTCGATTGAAGCCAGTGCAGTATTTAATCTGCATGCAAAACCCACTCGAAAAATACATCCGTAACGTTCAAGACTTCCCTAAACCAGGCATCGGCTTCAAGGACATCACGCCTATTATGCGTGATCATTTGCCTGCCATGATTGAAGCGATGTCTGCCGGTATTAACTGGAATGAAATCGATTACGTCATCGGCATCGAATCCCGCGGTTTCATCCTGGGAAGCGCCATGGCCTTGCATAACGGAAAAGGCTTTTTGCCTGTCCGCAAAAAAGGCAAACTGCCCCCACCCTTAGTCTCGCAAAGTTACACCTTGGAATACGGCACAGATACCCTCGAGATGGCGGTGAATGACAAAAAAGCACGCGTTCTTTTAGTGGATGATGTTCTTGCTACCGGCGGAACGCTTAATGCCACCCGCGCTTTATGCGAAATGAACCAATTTGAAGTTAAAGGCATGGCGGTTTTCATTAACCTGAGCTTCTTAAACAACTTTGCCTCGTCGGGGCAGAAGATTCACTCCGTCCTGACTTACTGATTTAAGTCTTTCGCCCAGCGCTTTTCGCGTTAAACTTAACTCATGAAACAAAACACTCTGCCATGGATGGTGGTCTGTCTCGGTTGGCTCCTCGCCTTCCCAGTACTCGCCCTCGACATCAACGAAACTCTTCCCAATGTACGAATCTTGGCGGTTTATCCCGGCAACATCGTGGTGCTCAGTCGCGGACTCGAAGATGATGTTTCAGTAGGCACCCACGCCAAGCTACGTGCCAGTGAGGGCTACGCGGCCCGTGCCCTTTGTGTGAAGAGCGGACTGCTCACATCTCACTGGAGAATCTATCGCGTCGTCGAAGGCCAATTGATTTCTAAAGATCTCACCTACTCTCTTATCGGAATGGATGCTTCAGAGGCGCCACGAAACGTTGAAAACTGGCAGCGTATTGATCATGAAAAAACGGTTCCAGCTTTTGATGAATCCTACTTACAAGCACCAGAGAAAGCTCCGGCGGAAATGGTGAAGAGTGATTTGCCAGAGAGCCTGGAAGGCGAGGACAAGATCGTGAAGCAAAGTGCGACGTCTCAAATCATTGAGCGCAACTTTGATGTTAAAAAATTGAAGAATGACTTTGAGAACATTTCAGGAAGTGTGCAAATTTCTCCCTGGAACCAGTTACAGGGCGGAGATACGCGCGGGCAAAGCCTCGGCTACGGCATCAGCTTAGGCAACCAAGGCAAAAAGTATGTCAGCCGCGCCATCTTTAGCCGATCACAGTTCAGCATCAAAGATGGAGAAACCGGAGTTAAGTCTCGTTACGAAACAACAGACGCACGAGCCTTTTTCATCGTAAGGAATTTCTCTGGCACAACGGAAGCCTTCAGTGATGTGACCTTTCGTCAGGCACGCTATGGTCGAGTTGCGACACCGCAGAAACAGTACCTCATCTCACCCGTGGGTCTTAATTGGCGTTTGCCCAACGGCTCAGATTTGGTCACAAAAAATACTATCAGCTATGCTCCGACCTATGACACGCGCACGCACGAGTTAATTGAGGAAGATGGCGACATCACCACCAAAGATAAGATGACCATCCGTCACTCTTTTCACTGGCAACTCAATGTTGATTTCACGAAACAGTTCGGCATCGGATTCAACCTTGACTGGCGACCAGCTCAGGATCTGACGACCTGGGCGCTCGACGCTTCAGACAACATGGCCTTGGCCAGCGCGCAAGCCATTTGCAATCTTTCTGAGTCGTTCTCCATGGAGTACAACTATCAGTGGCTTGATGATGCTCAACTCCATCGGATCAACCAAATGAAACGCGTGGTTAAAACATCTTCGCTTAGTTTGAGATACCAATTCTAGGTTAAACCTATGAAGACAGTCGCCATTGAAACCCTGTCGACAGAAATCCAGGGACCTCTGCTCATATCTCCTCATCTCTTTACAGACGAGAGAGGTCAGCTCGCAAAGTTTTTTCGCAACGATGAACGTTTGGGAGAATTTCACAAACAAGGTGTGACTGAAGTTTTTCATACGACATCGCAAAAGAATGCTCTCCGAGGTCTGCATTTTCAGCACGCCCCATATGAGATTGAAAAGATTGTTCACGTCATCAGCGGAGCCATTCTTGATGTCATTGTAGACATCCGTCCTCAATCGCTCAGCTTCAAAAAAGTCTTCTCGATTAAACTTGATGCTCACATGAAGCAAGGTCTCTACATCCCGAAAGGTTTTGCTCATGGCTATCTCAGCCTTGAGCCTGCCACCTGTGTTCTTTATCTGCAGTCAGGCGCCTACAGTCCTGCTCATGAAGGCGGCATTCATTTTGCGAGTCTTGGCTTTGATTGGGGTGTCACACAACCCATCATCTCAGCAAAAGATACACACTATCCTCGCCTTGAAGAAATCACATGGAAGTCTTGATTACGGGTGCCTCTGGATTTTTAGGCACGCACCTCGTTGAGCATCTCACAGCACAAGGTCATTCCGTTCATGCGTTGATGCGTCCCACCTCTGTAGCGAAATGGAGCAAGAGTGTCTCTGTGAAGACATTTATTTTTGAGTCCAACACAGAGGAACTGAAAAACTATCTTCAAGACAATGCCATCCAAACAATTATTCATACGGCTTCATGCTTCAAGTTCACTGCACATCCCTCAGAGATCAACGGATTGATCCAAAGTAATATTCAGTTCGGCACACACCTTTTGGAAGCCACCAAAGGAACGCAAGTCGAGTGGTTCGTTAACACAGGCAGTTCGTGGCAAAATGACTCGGTGAACTTGTATTCCGCAACCAAAGAAGCCTTTGAAGCAATCTTGAAGTTTTATACTGAGTCGACTTCTCTCAAAAGTGTCACTCTCAAGTTGTTTGACACTTATGGGCCCAAAGACCAGCGAGGAAAAATCATTTCGGTTCTAAAAGAGCAGCTGGGCCAGTCAGAACCATTGGCCATGTCGAGCGGTCAACAGCTCCTTGATCTTTGTCATATCCAAGATATCGCGCGGGCCTATGCCAATGTGCTTAAGCTTATTTCACAGAAACAGACTTCCGCCATCGAAGGAAAATGTTTTGGCTTAAGCTCAGGTGAACATGTCAGTTTGAAAGAACTCGCGCAGATGATGGAGCACATCACCCAGAAAAAGCTTTTGATTAATTGGGGCGCCCGGCCGTTGCGAGAGCGGGAAGTCATGACCCCTTGGAAGAGCTTTAATCCCCTCCCAGACTGGTCACCACTCATGGGTCTACGCGAAAGATTACAAGAGTTCTTGCTCGCCTCTGGCCCGGACGCGAGCTTTAAGCAAGAATAGCCCCATAAGAGGGATCACTGTGAAAGTTGCGATATTTGCGGGGGGCGAAGGCTCACGCCTTAGACCTGACCAAGAATCAATTCCAAAACCACTCGTGAGAATTGGTGATCGACCGATTATCTGGCACATCATGAAGATGTACGCCACTCAAGGCATTAAAGATTTTGTCCTGCTGCTTGGGCACAAAGCTGACGATTTTAAAGTTCTCAACGATCTTATTGAACCTGATTGGAAAATCACGTTGCTTGATACGGGCGCAGATACCATGACAGGGTCACGTCTTTTTGCCGCCAAATCTTTGTTGCGAGAGCAAACCTTCATGCTGACGTACGCTGATGGGTTGGCCGATATCGATTTCAAAAAACTTTTAAGTTTCCATCAAGAAAAGAAGAAAACTGTCACGGCCACCGGAATTAACCCGCGCCTTCCCTACGGCCTGATGTCACTGACCAACGATGGAACTGTCACTCGCTTTCAAGAGAAGCCGCGCCTAGAAGCCACTTGGATCAACGGCGGTTTCTTTGTCTGCGAGCCTAAGATCTTTGAGTATCTTTCTGCTGACAAGCAGCTCGTTTTTGAAAATGAACCCTTAGAAAAAGTCGCCACGGCCCAAGAACTGGTTTGTTATAAGCATACGGGATTTTGGGATTGTATGGATCATCCACAAGATCAGTACCGCTTAAATGAATTGTGGAATCGTCAGCAAGCCCCTTGGAAAAAATGGTCTTAAGCAAAAGCTATCAACTCAAAAAAGTTTTAGTCACTGGTCATAACGGCTTTAAGGGCTCGTGGCTTTGTCTGTGGCTAGAGATGTTGGGTGCTAAGGTCATGGGTGTCTCTCTCCCTGCTGCCGATGGGCATGGACACGCGAAGTCTTTAAAGCTTTCCCATGACTACAAAGAGCTTGATGTACGCGATGAAGAGGGCCTGCACAAAGTCTTCAACTCATTTCAACCTGAGATCGTTTTTCACTTAGCGGCTCAGCCTCTAGTGGGAAAATCTTTTTTGGAACCTCACCATACCTTCGATGTGAATTTCAGAGGAACACTCAATATTTTAGAATGTGTACGTGCCACCAGCTCTGTGAGTTCTATTGTTTGTGTGACATCGGATAAGGTCTATGCAGAACCCAGCACGGCCGGAACTCTCAGTGAATCGGCCCCCCTCGGTGGACATTCTCCCTATGCCGCTTCCAAAGCTGCCAGCGAGATCATTCTAGCGAGCTATCAGCGCTGCTACTTCAACACACCAGAACAACCGATGCTCGGAATTGCCCGGGCGGGCAATATTCTAGGCGGTGGGGATTGGGGAGAACAGCGCCTCGTTCCTGATATCATCCGTGCGGCTTTTGAAGGAAAAGCCCTTTCGGTACGTCATCTTCACTATCAACGAAGTTGGCTGCATGTGCTTGATGTAGTTCATGGCTATCTCGCATTAGGTGCCGAACTCATTCAGCGAAATCCCAAAGCATCGGGCGCATTTAATCTCGGGCCAGGTCCGCAGGGTCTCAAGTCAGTTGCCGATGTCTTAGCATCAGCAAAAAAATATCTACCTCAGCTAGCTGTGCTCACCGAAGCGACAGAGAGCTACCCCGAAGAAGCGGCGATTTCTTTAGATGTCTCTAAAGCCAAAGAAGTCCTGAGCTGGCGACACCTTATTTCTTTTGAAGAATCCATGGCCTTAACTATTGAGTGGTACCGTCAGTACTACGAAAACCAACGAGTCGTTTCGCGTGAAATGTTGGAGAATTTCGTTAAGAGAATTTCTCAATCTTCATAAGCCCCATCCTGCTCATTTGATAGCAGAAGAGTCCCCACAGGATATTCAAACCGTAGACGATACACTGATAAAAACTCACACTTTTTGATTCGGGGCCGTAATGGGTTGGAATGGTTCTTTCCGCAATCCGCATCTTGGCCTGCACCAACTGAATGATGACATCGGCATCAAAGTGGTAATTGTCGGCGCATTTCTCAAAAGAAATTTTGCGGAGTGCTTGGCAGCTATAGATGCGATAGCCAGAATGAAATTCACTTAAAGACGTCCGCAAAACAAGATTTTGGACGAAGGTCAGTGCTTTGTTTGAGACATAACGATACAGAGGCATACCACCGGCCAATGGATCTCCTGTCATACGAGAGCCAAAGAGCATATCGGCTTCCCCCGCCAGCATCGGTGCGAGCAAATCCTGCAAGGCTTCAGGGGCATACTGCCCATCACCATGAACCATCGCCACAACATCAAGTCCTTGATTCAAAGCGTGCCGATAGGCCACCTTCTGACTTCCACCGTAACCCAAGTTCTGTGGATTTCGAATGACGTTAAGCTTCGTGAGAGAATGCTTTTCTTTGTAGCGCAGAACTTCCGCCACCGTTTGATCCGTACTGCCATTATCCACCACGAAGATCTCAGCCGCCGAATCGACTACCGACTGAGGCAAACGCTGAAGGACTGAAACAATCGTTGTTTCTACATTCCAGGCCGGGATGAATATCGCGAAGCGTTTCATAAGTTATCTTGAGCTTAAGTTAACTCTCGTCAGGTTGTCACTCTACAGAGAAACTAGAACCTGCTTATGCTATTTAACTCCCTCGAGTTTATTTTTGTCTTTCTACCCCTGGTGCTGGGTGGCTTTTATTTTCTCTCACACCGAGAGCTTCATCGCCTTATAACGCCATGGCTCCTCGTCGCCTCGCTCTTTTTTTACGCCTACTGGGATCTTCGTTTTGTTCCCCTCATGATCTTTTCTATTCTGATCAATTATGGTTTTTCTCGCCTGATCACACGTCAGACAAAAAAGGCTCAGACCTACTTTATCGCCGGCATCGTCTTTAATCTTGGACTGCTGATCTTTTACAAATACTCCACCTTTTCTTCGGTGGCCGTCTCTCATATCGTCTTGCCTCTCGCGATAAGCTTCTACACTTTTCAGCAAATCTCCTATCTCGCCGACTGTCGTCAACTCAAGCAAGTTCCTTACTCACTGCTCAACTACGGACTTTTTGTCACCTTCTTCCCACAACTGATCGCTGGCCCTATTCTCCACCACCATGAGTTCATGCCTCAGGTGCTAGATGAGAAAAAAAGAAAATGGCAGTCTGATAACTTTGTCATGGGCCTGAATCTTTTTGCGTTGGGGCTTTTTAAGAAAGTTATCATTGCTGACCAGCTCGCCATTTTTGCCAACGTCGGCTTTGAGAATGTTCAGATGCTAGGTTGGCTTGATGCCTGGCTCGCGTCGATTTCATACTCGTTTCAACTCTACTTCGACTTCTGCGGTTATTCAGAGATGGCGCTCGGACTGGCGCTGTTTTTTAATATTAATATTCCTCTGAATTTTAGAAATCCCTACCGAGCACGGACCATCCAAGAATTCTGGGCGGGCTGGCATATGACGTTGACTCGTTGGTTTCAAGACTATCTTTACTACCCACTTGCTCTACAATTCCTGCGCTCTCATACTTCGCGCTTTTATCAATACCTTCCCCACTTGATCGTTTTTATCCTCATCGGCGTGTGGCACGGCTCAGGCTGGACTTTCATGGTGTTTGGCGCGCTCCATGGAGTGGCGCTGCTCATTCATCAAGAATGGCGTCGACAAAAATGGCGACTTCCCGCACTGATCGCGTGGATTCTTACTTTTAGCTTTGTGAATCTCACCTGGGTGTTCTTTCGTGCTCCAGATCTTTCAACGGCTTTAAGCATGGTGAAGGCGATGATGGGTTTGAGAGGGCCAAGCATGGGGACAGCTTTGGCAGATTTCATGTCTCGCATCAACCTCGATCCCTTAATGTCACCGGCGTCTACCAACTCCTTTGCCACCCTTAGGACAGTCGTCATTATTCTCTTTGCCTTGTGGATTGCCCTCAAATGGGAGGATGGAAAGAGCTCCTTGTCCGTCATACGAGGGGCGATGCTCTTTGGTCTCTCCCTCTTCGCCATGACGATTATGCAACAATCTGAATTCCTCTATTTCAACTTTTGACTATGAAGAAAATATTATCTTTTGCAGTCATCAGCTTACTTGTCTTCTCAGCTCTTCAACTGGGCCTTGCGACTTATCTAAAATGGCGCGTTGCCAGTGGTCATTGGATTGAGTCGGTGGCGTCAAAAAGTGAATTGCTGAAGCAACGCCACGATGTGAAATTCATTCTGCTGGGAACATCTACGACGCAAAATCATTTCAACACTCTCTGGATGTCCGAGCATGGACTCGAGTCCTTCAACTACGGACTTCCAGGACGTTACTGGGAAGATTTTCCTTCCATCCTCCATCGCTTCGAATCATCAAAAGCAACGGATGTCGTACTTAATTTACCAGTGAGAGCTTTTCTCCACCCTGTCAGCTGTCCCGCATTCCGCACGCTCTATGATTTTGCGTTTTTCTATCAGCTTAAAGGTTTTGCGTGTGTGCACAAATTTAATCTGCGCCACCTCTTTCCTCTCTACAGTGATTGGCCTTTTATGGGTAATGTCTTTAAGCCTTCAAAAGAATATTACGAGAGCGTGCTTCTTCATTACGGCACTGATCTTGAACTTGATCCTCGTCAGATTAATTATGCTCGTGGCAATGAAAAACGCTCTGTGATCACTTTTGAAAACGGGGATGGCGCCGTCTTCGCTGACAGCGTAAGAAAATCTCCTTCGAGTCGATTGCAAATGCGAATGGTTGATAAAAGTTCCCAGGCACTTCACCCAGAAGCCCTGAAGTTCTTGAGTCTACTCGCAGCCGAAATTCAAAGACAGGGCAAGCGCTTGACCGTTGTTTTAGAGCCACGTATGGCCAATGAAACAATCCTGATTAATACGGCCCAACTTCGTAGCGCACTGGGCCCGCAAGTCAATCTGATCACAAATCATGCCTGGTCAATTCCTTCTCATCATTGGGCCGACTTCATGCACCTAAAGCCTGTCGCAGCGCAGTTTTATACTGAGCTCGTGACCTGCCAGCTCAAGCATGCCGGCATGCACCCAAGCTGCCAGAGTTCCTTGGAAAAACTCACATCCGTGCTACCCTAAGGGCGATGTCAAAAGAGCTTTCTCCGTCTCGAATTATTGTTCTTTATTCGCTGCCACGCTCTGGCAGCACCTACGTCGACAAAGCACTCCGAACCTACTTCGCGACTCATTACGGTCACACCGCTTTGTCAGAACTTTTTAATCTTAATTTGCCTGTGACGTTTAATCACAACAAGTTTCAGCTTGACCACAGTTCTTGGAAAGATGTGACCTACGCCGAAGGTCTCGAGCAGCAAGAGCACCTGGATAAACGGATTGAACGCTTTAACCAACTCACTCAGCAATCCAAAGGCAAATACAGCCTGAAGGTCTTAGGTGCTCAGCTCGATAAAAAATTCGCCATTCGTTTGATGGAAGAGAGCACAGTCTATTTTTCTTATCGTGAAAACTGCTGGGAGCATCTCCTGAGTTTTCTGATTTCATTCCAGACCAATCAATTCTATGAAAATGATTCTATCAAGTGGGATGAAGGTTCATTGGTCGCCGACCATGCACTTTTTCAAAAGTTTTGTTGGCTGCAACTTCGCTACAAACTTCTGCGGGAAGTCTTCCCTCAATCCGTCGAAATTTCTTTTGAAAAACTCCTGCAGCAGAAAGATCAGTACATGCACTCCCTTGGGTTCACGCGCGACTTCTCCTGGGAAAACGTAGAGTATCCTAAAAAACAAAACTCAAAAGACAAACAGCTCGCTTTTGCTAATATCGAAGAACTGAAGACTTGGTATAGAGGTTCGTTTCTTATGGAGCGATACAGTCTATGAACCGCCAAGAGATTGAAGCCCATGTGTCGCAACATTTTATTGAGCACTTTAAGCCGGACAAACCTTTTCACTCGCAACTTGAGCGCCAAGACCTGCCTGACTGGAGCTCTTTGAATCACGTGCTTTTTTTTATTCGCTTAGAAAAAAGTCTACGAATCAAGTTTACCGGGGAAGAACTCATCGGGGCCACCCGTGTAGATAAGATCTTTGATTTGGTTGAAAGGAAGCTTCATGCAGCTTCTTGATAAAACAAAAATCTTTCACAAGGCCTATCAGATCAACCAACTAGAAACGGCGCTTCTCGCGCTCTTCGGAAAAGGCGAACTGCGCGGCACGATTCATACATGCTTAGGGCAGGAGATGATCTCTGCTGTCTTTGCTCAATTGGTAAGTACTGACGATGTTGTATTCTCTAACCATCGTTGCCATGGTCATTTCCTTGCCAAGCACGACTCGCCCTACCAGTTGATCACTGAAATTATGGGAAAAGCCGACGGTGTGGTGCAAGGCCGCGGCGGAAGTCAGCATCTCATCACTTCAACATTTTATGCCAATGGGATTTTAGGTGGCGCTACGGCCTTGGCCTGCGGTCGTGCCTTTGCCATGAAGAAGAAAAAGGAAACGGGCATTACCGTTTGTTTTCTCGGTGATGGGGCGCTTCATGAAGGTCTTGTGTATGAAGCCATGAATATCGCTGCGAAATGGCACCTCCCCATTCTCTTTATTCTTGAAAACAATCAGATCGCACAATCGACAGCACAAGCTGAGACATTGGCCGGAAGTATACAGGGCCGAGCTGAGGCTTTTGGATTGAATTACCTGAAAGCTGATATTTGGCACATGGATGAGCTCTTCAAGCAAATGCAGCAAGGTTTTTCTCAAGCACGAAAATTCCAAGCAAGCTTTCTTGAAGTGGGTTGTTATCGATTGGCCCCGCATTCTAAAGGTGATGATCATAGGCCCGAGAGCGAAAGGGAGCATCAGCGCTCGATAGATCCTTTGCTCGTGCATTTAAAGAGTTTATCTCAAGAAGAAAGTCTCGCCTTTGAGAAGATCGCCCAGTCCATTCAGCAGGACATACAAAGAGCACGTGAATCGGCTGCGCCGGTTGCTGCCAAGCTTACTTTGCCTGATGTCGTTTCTTTTCCTCAGGACGACTCACAGACCACGCTCCTCGCAAAAATTAACTCCTCATTGCACACATGGCTCGCCCAAGATGTCCAGCACGTCTTCATTGGAGAAGACGTACGCGATCCCTACGGCGGAGCTTTCAAAGTGAGTAAAGGCCTCTCGACTCTTTATCCTGAGCAAGTATTCAACTTCCCTACCAGCGAAGCTGCGCTGATAGGCTTTGCCAGTGGGGCCTCTATGGGAGGACTCATGATGATCGTTGAAGTGATGTTTGCCGACTTTATGGGATTGGTTTTTGATCAGCTTTATAACCACGCCACAAAACTGCTACCTTTGCGCAACCAGACGTATGAAGGCAGCTTCCTTGTCAGAACCCCCACGGGCGGTGGCAGAGGCTACGGACCTACCCACAGCCAATCCCCTGAAAAATACTTTGCCACCATGCCGGGCCTCCATGTTTTTTTGCTCCACCATCGCGTTGCCATCGCAGATTTTTACGCCAGCATGATGAAACATCTGACTGCTCCAACTATTGTTTTCGAGCCTAAGGCACTTTACGATTCTATCCCCGTAGGTCTTTCGGCAGATTGGAGTGTCTCCAGAACACCACTCAACTCTACGGTTGTTTCTTCTCATCGAGTCGCCGATGTCACGCTCGTGGCGTTAGGTGCGATGAGTGTTTTAGCCGAAGAAGCGATGAGACAGCTGGTCGAAGAAGAAGTGCAAGTTGATTTGATTCTCCCGCTCATGCTTCATAAGCTTGATCTTGAATGTATTATTCAATCACTCCGCCATTCCGCAAGACTTGTCGTTGTTGAAGAAGGAACGGAGGGCGCTGGTTTTGCTGAGAGATTGATTGCCCAACTTCATCAGAAAGTATCCTTCACTCACAGGATTGTCTGTGCGCCGGCCGGAATTGTTCCCGCCGCTGCTAATCTTGAGACCGACTTCTTACCTAGCTGTCGCAAAATTTTTGTCGCCTGCTGCGAGGTCTTCGATGAGTGAATCTGCCATCATTCGTATTCCACGCTCAAGTGCCAACGATAACTACGCACTTATCACTCGCCTCTATGCCCAATCTGGACAAATGCTGAAAGCCGGTGAGCTGATCGCTGAAATTGAATCGACGAAGACCCAGATTGAAATTCATGCGCCTGTGGCCGGGCCACTACGGCTTTTATGCCAAGAAGGTGATCGTCTCGTGGTGGGTGCCGTTATGGCGCATATTGGACGGCCTGCCGCAGAGACATTAACCGTGACTGAGGCCGGGCGCTTTACTCTCAAGGCCCGCAAGCTGATGCGACAACATCATCTCCAAGAAGAAACTTTCGCTCATCTCGCGCGCGTGAAGGCTGAACATGTTCAACACTATATTCAGGAGAAGTTGTATTACTCTCTCCCAGAGAGCAACAGCAAAAGAGTTGAGGTAGAGCAGATTCTAGCGAACTCAGCTTTGCCTTACCAAAGTTCTACAAGTCTTAAATTGAATACAGCTCCGATGAATGAGTTCATAACCCGAAGTGGATTGCAGATCAGCATCCCTGATCTGTTGCTCTTTCATCTTTCACGACTGCTTAAATCCTACCCAAGACTTAATGGCTTTTATCAGCAGGGCGCTCAGAGTTATCGCCAAGTGAATTTGGGCATGACACTCAATATGCAGAACCTTGGGCTGAAGATCGTGACCATCAGAAACGCGGAGCAACTCTCCTTGCAGGATTTAGCAGCGCAAATCAAAGAATTGCAGTTACGCTATCTGCGACAAGAACTCACACCTCTAGAACTTTCTGGCGCCACCTTCACACTCACAAGTCTCTTTCATCTTGGTGTGAATCATTTCGTTCCGCTACTCCCTCCACAGCAGGCAGCCATCTTGGGAGTCAGTTCTCCTCAAGACACC
Source organism: Halobacteriovoraceae bacterium (assembly GCA_040377215.1). GTDB lineage: Bacteria > Bdellovibrionota > Bacteriovoracia > Bacteriovoracales > Bacteriovoracaceae > UBA6144. The sequence goes on along the minus strand of JBEIPE010000008.1, from coordinate 829 downwards.
GGAACCATCGAGATCACACTCAGCTTTGATCATCGTCAGACTGATGGAATAGAAGCAGCGGAATTTTTGAATGCACTCAAAGCAGCTAGTGCGATGAAATGAAACGCTTCTCATGAAGATGTTTCAGCGCTTTGATGGTCGCATCTTGTGCTGATTTGCCACTGTCCTGCCCAACCCATTCATGAAGTCCCACTTTTAAGTGAGCACGGCAAATAACTTGGTGAGGGCCATTGGATTCGAGCGTAAGTTCACAGCTCGATTTTTCTATTTTTGTATCAGCGGTGTGTTGCTCAAGCCATTTCTCTAATTGGCGGTTAAGAACTTTAACATCGTGACGGTCAACTTTCAGATCATTAAAGATAATTCGACTTTCCATGTCTCATTCTCCTTTGGCTAAAACCAGGTGCTAGGCAGAGCACCGATGATAATTAGACACAATGTTGCAAAGAGCAGTTGGTAAAGCATATGAGCTCCTTTGTTATGGGAACTCCCCTAAACGAAATGCTACGCCCTGAAAAAAAACATGCAAGGGCCTCATGGTTAGACATGAATCATTTTAGGAATTTAGCTATGAATGACTGATTTTTAACTTACGAGAATCTCGATCAGGAAGTGAAACACTTTGTTATGTGAGAACGCCGGTAAAAACGAGACGAATGTCACCGCTATACCAAAGCATTCCACTTTCATCGATGCGCACACGATGCTCGCCACCCTTGGTGATGACTTTCATATCACCGCTCCAACCGTGAAAAGCACGGCAGGCCCATGCGACAGCAGCGACACCCGTGCCACAAGACCATGTCTCACCTTCTACACCACGCTCGAA
>JBEIPE010000410.1:0-2171 GCA_040377215.1 Halobacteriovoraceae bacterium | reverse complement strand
TGATCAAAGGTCGCCTCAAGGCGATTGAGGTGGATGTAAGCCGCACACGCTTCTGGGTCACCAACGAGCGTTCGATGTCAGCTGAGGGCCCGAAAGGAAAAGTCATTTTCTCGCTGGGTCGCCAAGCACTCAATCTCCCCTTTGAGATCACGCTGGATCAATTCAAGATGGACACTGACCCTGGCACTAATAATCCCGCCAGCTATGAAAGCTTCGTGACGCTCTTCAAAGGTAACGAAGGGGCCAGCAAGCATCACGTCTTCATGAACAACCCTATGAAGCACGAGTCCTTCACGTTCTACCAGGCCTCTTACTTTCAAACTCAACAAGGCCCTTACGGCTCTGTCTTCAGCGTCAACTACGACCCCGGTCGTCCGTGGAAATATCTAGGCTCTTTATTACTCGTTCTTGGTTCTATTTGGCATTTTGGATTCGCCCGTCGTCCCCAACGTAAACCCGAGGCCACTCATGCTTAAGTTTCTTTTTCTTTCGCTTTTTTCTCTCTCGGCTTTTGGCCAAACCCTGTGCACACCTGAGCTCGCCACCATGCCGACCTTGGCCGGCGGACGTGTGAAGCCCTTGGTGGTCTTGGCCGAAGAAACTCTGCGCTTTGTCACCGGCAAGGCCAAGTTTGGCGACGAACCCGCCACCATGACATTTTGCCGTCTCTCTTTTGATGCCATGGGCGTGGTTTCCAACATTGATCTTCCCGTGAAGATCGAGCACGTGGATGTCAAAAAACTTGTCGACATGCAGCCGGGTGAAGACAGTTTGGTGGCCTCAAAGCTCGCCAACTATAGCGAAGCCCTTCGTATGGCCTACGCTGGCATCAAAGAGAACAACGCTTATAAGAAAGAAATCAACCGTGTGATGAATCGCCTGCAAACCATTGAAGCCGTCAAAGGTGCCCATGCCTGGACGCTACCGGAAGTTAACGCAGGCAAAGTGAAATGGTTGCCTTTGAATGAGTTTCTCACCGAACAAAAAATCGCCGTACTCAAAGCGCAAAGCGCTGACCCCTTCGCTTTGCTTTACGCCAACGCCAAAAACGATTACATCGCGGCCGAAGGGAAAACCTTCATGCTCGAGCACACCTACCACAAGGCCCAGCCTTTCGTATGGGCCCTGCTCTTGTCGGTCATTGCTCTCGGTCTCGCCTTTGCGGTGAAGGCACCGTGGGTTGGCCTCAGCGCCACAGGAATTGTGCTCGCTCTTGAACTCGCCGGGATGGTCTTGCGGATCTTTATCTCTGGCCGTGCTCCTATCACCAACATGTACGAAACCGTCATGTTCTCTGGTTTCGGCGCACTCATTTTAAGTTTTGTGCTCACGATTTGGAAAAAAGAGCGCCTCTTCCTCATCGGCGGCCTTGCTTACAACGTGCTGTGCTTGATGATGATGAAATTCGCCAACAACATGCTGGATCCAAGCATCTCTCCGCTGGTGCCTGTCTTGCGTGACAATTTCTGGCTCTCGACTCACGTGACCACCATTATCTTGTCTTACGCCGCCTTGGCGCTGTCGTGGATTATTGCCAACGTGGTGCTCGTGCGCCAAACCTTCAAAGGCTCAACTTCGTCTGAAACTCGCGCTCAAATGGAGCAAATCTACACCTGCATGAAAGTCGGTGTGGTCTTGCTTGCAGCCGGCATTATCCTCGGTGGCATTTGGGCGGATTACTCTTGGGGCCGTTTTTGGGGCTGGGATCCAAAAGAGACTTGGTCACTCATCGTCTTGCTCGTTTACATGGCGATCTTGCATGGCCGCTACAGCAACTGGATCACTCCTGTGCGCTTTGCTCCGCTGGCAGCAGGAGCATTCATGAGTGTGATGATGGCGTGGTTCGGTGTGAATTACATCCTCGCTTCAGGACTTCATTCTTATGGATTCTCTGAAGGCGGCGCGATCTTCCTCGGAAGCTTCTTTGCCATTCAAACGGCGTTCTTAGTTTTTGTGGTGCTCAAAAATCGCAAAGCTTTCTTCAAATAAGACCAAAAAAAAGGCTCCCGAAGGAGCCTTTTTTATTGGATCTAGCGAACCAAGTAAGGATTGATGTTCTGACGGTAAACTTCGTTCACCATCGGTGCATTACCTGCCAATTCAAAGTGAGCAACCAAAGCTCCTTCCAACAAGCGCTGCTCTTTGTGCATGCTATCGATGAAAGTGTTGGC
>JBEIPE010000116.1:0-8359 GCA_040377215.1 Halobacteriovoraceae bacterium | reverse complement strand
CGAAATTATTCAACCAACTTAATGCGAACGCGCAGGCCCAGGCCGGCCGATGAGGTTTGCCTTTGTGCTGGTCGCTCTTCTCATGGGAGCGACCACCGCCCACGCTCAACGCGACGGCGGACGTGATCAAGGCCCGAGCTCCTACGCTGCTTTCAACGCCAACCAGGCCCCCATCGGCGACAGCGCTCTCTGGAAAACGCTCACCGAGAAACTCTCCCTCACCTATTATTTTTCTTTGATGGGGCCCTCACCGGGTCTGCCGTCTGATCAAACCTATAACGTGTTTCTCGAGGGCAATGCGCCCTTGCAAACCTTCCATGCTTTCAATCTTCGCTGGCAGTTCAATTCGAACTGGTCGATGGGTGCCACACTCTCCGGCATTCACCATTTCACGGGTCCAGTTAAAAACGATAACGGCATCGTCAACGACAACACCGCTGAACTTTTCAATGCTCGGATCTACTTGGCCACGCCAGGAATTGATGTGGTGTTTGCGCGCGCCTTTCACACCTTCGCGATTGAACTTCCCACCACTCCAGGTTCTCGCAATGATGAATTGAAATATGGTGTAGTGATTTCTCAATCTCTCGTCTTCGCTTTGCCACCATCACGCTTTTCCGCAGGCTGGACCACGCAGTTCATTCGTTATCGCTACGCTCAGGCCACGCTACCGCCGCCATTTGTGGGTGGATTGCCGACTCCTTTGCAGACCACACTTTTGACCATGGGCCCTTACGCCAATTTCCAACTCGCTCCCCAGTGGCAGATCGCTTCCTTGATTTCTTTTGACTGGGATCAACGGGGTAACGAGACTGATACCACCGAATTCAACAATAACCTGCCCGACCGGGCCCGTTTGGCCTTGAACTACTTCTTCCAAACGGCCCCCTTCACCCATATTGGCGTTTATACCCAGGCGCTGACCAAGCCCACCATGGATACCACCGTCATTGGCTTCGATTTCTCCCTTAAATTCTAGAACTCTTCCGTCAGGTATTAGTTTGCCTACCTAGTGACGGATGCCCTCGCGCCGTAAAATCTAGAGATGAAAAAACTCATTTGGCCTATTCTCGCTCTCACTCTTACCGCCTGCCAGGACAAAGTCCCTGAGCGCTCAACGGCGAATCTCCATGAGCTCCCCGCTCCTGAGTTGGGTGAAAGCTGGACCACCAAAAACGATGAACAGGCCAATAACATTTTGGCGCACACACGTGACATCGTGAACGAGCGCGCTGCCACTTCTGGTGTGATGAATCGTGATGCTCACCCGAAAGCACACGGCTGTGTGCAAGCGAGCATGACCATCGATAATAAAAATCTTCCCGCCGCTCAACGTGTGGGCGTATTTGCGCAAGACGCGAAAACATTTGCTGCATGGGTGCGCTACTCCAACGGAGATCCCGATGGTGCAAAAAAACCCGACATCGAAAAAGATGTTCGCGGCATGGCCGTGAAGCTGATGAACGTCGAAGGCTCAGAAAGCGGCAGCCAAGACTTTCTCATGATCACCGCAAAAGAGTTCTTCTCGAAAGACGGTGATGACTACCTCAAACTCTTCAATGCTCTTACTGGCGGCACCGCTCGCCTTGCTCTCTATGGCATCACTCACCCCATCAGTGCAAAACGCCTCTTGAGTGCACGGGTGCAGATTGCTAACCCCGTGCAAGCGAAATACTTCAGCTCGGTTCCCTACAAACTCGGTGACCGCTCTATGCGCTTCAAGGCCGAGCCCTGTGTGGCGAGCAATGAGGCGTTGCCACAGAATCCAGGGCCACGCTATTTGCAAGAGCGCTTGGTGAAGACGCTGGCGGCGGGTGCCGCTTGCTATAACTTCTATGTGCAACCGAACCTCGATCCGCAACGCAATCCTGTGGAAGACCCCCGCGATGTTTGGGATGAAAAGAAATCACCTTATATCAAAGTCGCGACGCTCACGATCCCACAGCAGAGTGGCTTTACCTCAGTGGCGCAAACCAACTTCTGCGAAAATTTGAGCATGGATCCGTGGCACACCCATCCCCAGACTCGTCCCTTGGGACAGATCAATCGGATGCGAGCTTTGATTTATCGTGAGATTTCCCGCATGCGCCATGATGGCAATCGCACGACGGTCATGGAGCCGGTGAACCACACGCCTTGTGTGGGAGCGACGGCGGCGCTGTGTGAGACGCCGAAAAAATAGCAAAAAAAAAGGCTCCCGAAGGAGCCTTTTTCATTAGATCTTATTTTAATTACGGATTGTATCTACGCCAGTTCTTGAAGGCCTGACGGCGAGCTTCCGCCAATTCATTCATATTCCAACCCAACTCTTGGCGGCCTTGTGACTCGAGCAACTCGAGGTCACGTGGTGAGCGGTAGAACATGTTCGCGCGGATCAAGTAGCAGTAGTTGGATTGCTGATTCAAACGGTACTCAGAGTACGTGTTCACACTCGGGCAAGCCCAGTCATTTTGCATAAAGTAGTTTGTCCAATTGCGCACCAAGGTTGGGCCATTGGTGAAGCTCACGTCCATGACCTGCTCAACGCTCATATTGTCTTGAGCAGTCAAAACCATTGGCGCCACGTGGAACCACCACTTGTAGCGGTACTCGCGGATGTAGCGTGAGGTGAAGAAAATGAAGATCTTCATTGAATCCACATTGTAGCGGGTCTTCATATCGTAGGCCCAGCCGTGCGCACGGTTGAAGCACTGAGAGTCGCGCTTCGTGCGTCCGTCCATGGCATCAAAGATCGTCTGAGCAGTATTGAAATCAAGTACTGAGGGGACAAAGTTTTCTTTCTCGTAACCAAAATCACCCGTCTCAACTTCTTCAGCAACGACGTCCAAAAGAACCACGCCATTCAAGCGGCCATCGGCCTCATTGAAGTTGACGCGAACATTGCGATCTTCAACTTGAGCGCTGGTAAGGGCAGCGAGCAACGCTGTATCGCGGGCATCAACCCACAAAACGCGCCCTTCACCTTCGGCCATAACGGGAACTTCTGTCTCACCGGCCTGGGGCTGACCGACTTGGACTAGACGGGTGGTCAGTTCGGCAGCGAACACAGCTGGGGCCGCTAAAACGAGGGCCAGGGACGCAATAAGCATCTTTTTCACAGGGTACTCCTTACAAAGGTTAGTCAGTTCGGGGGCCTTATAACGTGGCTCGCCACTGCTTGGCGACATAAAATTGTAAAAACAATCACTTGGACGCACTGCGAAACCATGAAAAAAGTATAGGTTATTGAAAACTCACGCCAATGACGCACTGATCCTTGGTATAAACGCAATGCATCAAAATTGATTCATTCACCCTTAGAGGAGACTCTATGAAACGCTCGTTAAAACTTTTAGTGCTGGCTTCATGTCTTTCGACGACAGCTGCACTCGCGCAGGACCCTTTGCGCGAAATCTATCCTTACAAGCCTTACTCAATTGAGGAAGTGCGCGGCAAGGTCACCAAGATGACCGAAGACCCTCGCCCGCTCATGAACGTGATCGAGATGGAGCGCCGTGGACTTATGGAAGTCAACGCAAAGTCTCAACCATGGGGCGGCTACTTCTGGGCGTTGATCCAGGGTCAGATCGCGAACACATATCAAGACAAAACCTATTTCCGCGTGTGGGAAATGATCGGCTGGGAAGGCAACGTGAAGCGCTGGAAGAAGCGTCGTAACGAAGTTTTGAACAACGTCATGAACCTCGAAGAGAAAGAGCTCGCGGAACTTGCGCCGTCAGAAAAATACGATCTTCTCATGGGCGACACAAACTTCGACCTCACCTCACGCGTGTGGCAGTTCGTTGAAGGTTGGGGTAACTCGAAAAAATGGGGCTTCTTGAGCTCCATTGATATTCCTGCTGGCTACCGTTTGCCGAAATCTACAAAGCTGATGGCGTTGTGGGAAGGTATCTGCCACGGTTGGGCGCTCGCAGCGACTGGCTACCCACGTCCAGAGAACACAGTAACGATCACGCTCCCTAACGGTAAGCGCATGCCGTTCTACCCAGATGATATCAAGGCCCTCGTGTCGTTGATGTTCGCGAACTCCATCGCCCAAGACAACGTTGTGGTTGAAGGTCTTCGTTGCTTGGACAAAAACGTGAAGACAGACGAATTCGGTCGTAACGTCGATGAGCTTCCAACAAAAGAAGGCGAAGAAGTTCTCCCTCGCTGTGCTGACGTTCACCCAGCAGTATGGCACGCATCAGTCGTCAACTTGACTGGTCTGCAAGGTCGCGCGTTCGTCGTTGAAGTGGATTACCACGCAACAGTGAACAACCATCCTTTGTCTGGCTACAAGTACAACTGGTTCAACCCGAAGACTGGTAAGAAAGGCAACATCAACGAAGCGACTATCGACTTGGTTGGTTTCAAAGACGCCTACCAAACTGCTCGTAACCCACTGGCTGTGAAGCTTGTTGGTGTTGAAATGGAAATGATCTACACCGACTGGTCGAACCCGAAAGAGAACGAAACCAACTCTCCAGAAGACGATAAGTTCAAGTCGAAGAAATTCATGTACGACTTGGAACTTGATGCTTACGGCAACATCGTCGGCGGTCAGTGGCGCGCAGAGAAAGTGATCGATGTTCGCGGCCGCAACTCGAGAGACCAAGAAGAAGAAAGAACATCACGCATCCTTCAGCCGGACTTCTTCTGGGCCCTTCCGAAGAACTTCGCCATGTACTTCAAGCCAGTCGCTGGCCTCGAGGCTTGGAACGGTCGCGGTCAAACTCCTAAGAGCTGGTCTGGTCCAGCGAAAGCGGCGCACGGATTCATTTACAACGTGACTCGTGAATTCGGTTTCAACGAGAAATGTACTGTGATCCCTGAAGAAGGTAAGGGAACGAAAGAAGTTCCATGTGAGTTCAAGTACCCACGTCCTCAGCCTTTGATCAACGTGGTGAACCAGCTCTTGCAAATGTCTCGTCGTTAATCGTTTCTAATAATCACGAGGGCCCACTTGGGCCCTCTTTTTTTGTCCCGGGAGTCTTTCGTGAAATACTTGGCGCTTCTATCCCTTGTGAGTTTTGCTGCTGTCGCGGGCCCTCTCAAAGAGATTCCAAAAGACGAAGACTACACACGCCTCTTGTCACTTCCTGCTGCCACCACTTTGGATCAGGTCGCCGCTCGCGGTTTGAACGCGGGTGAGACGAAACTCGATCTTTGGTCAGGCTCATACTGGCCGATGTATCAAGGCTCTTTGGCGATTCGTTATCGCAATGCTGCTATTCGCACACTTTCGGAAAACACGATTAAGTATGAAAATTACGTCGAGGCGCACGCTGCTTACGTGGCCGCTGACGAGCTCTCTCCTGCTGAAAAATACGATTTGTTGGTAGGTGACTCGCTTAAGACTTTCACGGCCACACAATGGAAAAACGGCAAAGACAATGGCGGCATCGGCGGCGTTCCTACTTGGCGCGGAATCTGCGACGGATGGTCGGCCGCGGTTATGACCTGGCCTCGTCCGGCCAAGGCCGTGACCCTCACGGCGGCCAATGGCTCAGCGGTGACTTTCTATCCTGAAGACATCAAGGCCTTAGGCTCTCAGTTGCACGCCAAGGGCATCAAAAAAGTCACGTTCCTGGGCCGCCGTTGTAACGGCTCAACCGGTTACATCACTGGCGCTTGTGACGAAACCAATCCAGCGGCTTTGCATTTGGCCCTCGCAAATCGCGTCGGTGCTGAAGGTAAGAGCTTCGTGGTGGATGCGTCTCCCGGCAAAGAAGTTTGGAACTACCCTGTTTCTAAATATGAGTTCACTTACATGAACCCGTTGACGGGCATGGCCAGTGCCGACTGGAAGAGTGCACGTGTGCCTCTCGTGGGCAACGAAGACAATTTGGTCAAAGGCAAAAAACGCAGCAAGGCCACTGTGTGGGTTGTGAGTGTTCTCGCCAAAGTTCAAATCATGGACATGCGTGATACGAACTTGCTCGCTTACGATGATGCTTCTCAAGACAAAGTAAAAGACCTGAGCTGGAACTATGACTTGGAAATCGATGCTCAAGGTAAAGTGATCGGCGGCGAATGGTTGAAGAAAAATGGCCCAGACTTTATTTGGGCCCCGCGCGAAGACAGCCGTCCTCTCTCAGTCGCTGAAACCCGCACACGTTTGAGCTTTGATGCTAACCGTGGCGTGACTCCAGCGTTGCAAGCGGCGGCTTTGCAAGCTTCTGCAGCCGCTCAGCCCCTTGCTGTCATCGTCGATAAGCTGTTTGAACTCTCTGCTGAATAATTCTTAGCGCGAACGTTCCTTGGCCAGTCTCACGGCGGCCAAGGCGTTCACTCGCCCCGCTCCAAAGACATTGGCCTCACCGATCTTGTCGCAAGAATCAACAATGATGCTTTCCACTTGTTTCGCCGTGAACTTCGGGTTCACCGAGTACACCAAAGCGGCCACTCCTGCGGCCACTGGAGCTGCGTAAGACGTGCCACTGCCGGTGCGGTAGCGCTCTGTCGTCGGTTTTGAGTAGACGTTGGTTGAGTAGAGATTGTGTCCAGGAGCCACCACATCAATGAACTGGCCGTAGTTCGAGCCACCTGATGAGAACCAGCCGGTGCGATAGGTCCAGCGCTTATCAGAAGAATTGGTGGCGCCGACCGCGAAAACGTTCGTGTAGTCAGGGTAGCTTTTCACTGAACGATTTTTGCCTTGGTTACCAGCGGCGTATACCAAGAGTGCACCTTTATCAGCGGCGTACTTGCCCGCCTCTTGCACGATTTGGCTCTCAATTCCGGTGAAACTCACGTTAATGACTTTGGCGCCGCGATCAGCTGCCAGCTTGATACAGTCCGTGATGAGCTTCATGCTGGTTGAGCCTTTGCTATTGGAGATGCGCAAAGGAAGAATGCGCACGCCTGACGCAATACCTGCACCGCCCAGATCATTGCCCACGTGGGCCGCGATCAATCCACCCACGAACGTTCCGTGGGCCGTGGTGGTAGTGTTATCCACTTTGTTTTCGATCAAAGACCAGCCCGTCATCACACGGCCTTCTAAGTCTTCATGGTTTTTCTGAACACCCGAATCACAAACAGCGACGATCACTTCCTCGGTACCGACGGTGGTATCCCAAGCGAGATCCGATGAAATGGTTCGGTGATGCCATTGCTTTTCAGCATCGTCAGCCGGAAAGCCAGCTTCGGTTTCAATTGTGTTGAATTCGACGAATTTAAAGGCCCCCGTCTTGAGCATCTCTTCACGTAGCTGCTCGAGGCTGCCCCGGCGGGTCTGCTTATCCGAAGGCATCAGGACCTCGGCAATGCTGCCTGAGGCACTTTTGAGCTCGAACTGCTTCAAGAGGCCTGCAGTGGCGCTCTTAGTGTCCTTGAATTGATAGAGAAGCTCCCCTGTATGCGCTGGCGAGGCCGCATGCACTTGAGTTGAAATGAGTGCCAGGGCCGCCAAAGTCCGTTTCAGCATGGGTCCTTCTCCTTGCACCATCCATGGCGCGTTGGGGATCGATCGAAGTCATTTCTTACATTTTGGCATGGAGGGCCAAAGTCACTAAGAGAGGGTAAAACTTACCTTTTTTGTGACATGCAGCATTTTTTGGGCCATAAGTAACCCCTATGAATCGCTGGATTATTCTAACTATTGCACTGAGTCTAAGTGGAATTGCTGCCGCTAAAGACATCGTATTGCTGTCGGGCTTTGACCCCTTCGGCAAACTTTCTGTCAACAACTCTTGGGTGATTGCGCAACAAGTCAAAACACGTCTAGAAAGCACCCGTTCTGATGTTGAAGTGGTCACATGTTTGCTACCGACCAGCTACAACCGCGCCATCCCTGCTCTAGAAAAATGCCTCGCTGATTTACCGGAAAAACCCACTCTCGTGATCTCTCTCGGGGCAGGACCGTGCAATGTGAAATGGGAAACCCGCGCACATAATCGCGACAATGATCATGGCCCGGATAACGATGGCGTCAGCCGTAAACGCCAAGTCATCTCTCCCGGCGCACCCTCTGATCTGGGACTGCGTTTGAACTACGGCGCCATGTGGTGCTCACTCACGGCAGAAGAAAAGAAGCTCACATGGGTTTCTACTTCGCCGGATAATTTCGTGTGCAACAACACCGCTTTCCGATTCACTGAGAATCATCCTGAGCAGATGTACGGTTTTATTCACGTGCCCAATATTAGCTGCGAGAAGAAAACACCGGACATCACCACTCGCTCTGTTGCCCTCATCAGCAAGATGATCGGCATTCAGCTCGACACGCGTTCGGCCACCACCTCGACCATCAACTGGCCGATGGAGTTTAATGATGTGCGCTTGCCGGATACAAAAGACGAAGTGAAAGCACTCTTACGTGGTCCGGTTGAATCGTGTGAAAAAGAAATGCTGGATCGCTGGCGTAAAGATTTCT
>JBEIPE010000077.1:0-10354 GCA_040377215.1 Halobacteriovoraceae bacterium | reverse complement strand
TTCGTGCAGCTCTATCCAAGCTTTAGCTCCGTAGGCATGAAGCCCACGTGGGTGCTCAACGATCTCTATGTTTCCCCGGACCACAGAAAGATGAAATGTGGTGAAGCATTACTTCTGCGCGCCATGGAATTTTCTCGTGAAAGCGGTGCGCGTAATCTTTCTTTGCAGACAGCTCTCACGAACGCAAATGCTCAGGCACTCTATGAAAAGCTCGGTTGGAAGCGCGATGAGAAGTACTATACCTATTACTTCTTTCACTGACTTGGGTTAAGGTTAAAGCACTCATACCTGGGAGCTTTAAGCATGAAATTTCTCTTCACCACTCTTCTTCTTGTTACAAGCCTCGTCGCTTCGGCGAACATGAAAGAGTGCCGCAATTACAGCAATGAAGTATTGAGCAAGGCCATTACCGAAGACCCGAAGGCGGGTAACGAAACTCATCCTTACCGGATGGCCAAAGATGAAAAGAAAGCTCTTGAGTTCATCAAAAAATTTGATGTAAAAAAATTAGGCTTCAAAATCAACAAAGATGCACGAATCAATATTCTCAAAGATTGCAAACAGCTCGCAAACAACTCTGCGGCTGATGCTTTCTGTAATAACTCGTTTGAGATCTTTAATTATTTCCGCGCTCTCACCCATGGGATGAAGCATTTCGGCTGGAGTGCTGGCACCATCACCTTGGCAAAAAAACAAATTGAGTCTTACGTCGCTGAAGTCGCCGCGGTCGAGCCTTCCTTGCTTGATACCATGTTGGCCGCGAACGTTCTGGTAGAACTCGGTAACACGGGTCACGCGAAAGGGCTTGATACAAAAGCACTCGCGAAGTTGAACGCTGATTTAGATGCTGCGAATCTTGAATTGAAAAAAAATACCATGGATCGCAACGGACCAATGAACTGCAAAGATTTTCAAGCCATCGCGGCACAAGAAATCAAACAGAATGCCGTGTTTAGCAAAAGACTCCTCACCTTGAACAAGTTTTAATTAATGAAAACTCTCCTTTTCCCTCTGCTTGCTCTCGTATTTAGTTGCGGCCATAGCTCAACAACAGGTTCAGTGATGAAAATTCAATTCTTCGATTTTCCAACTCGCATGGAAGGACCGGTTTCCGTTGAAGCTTTCTCCGGTCTCACTTACGAAGGTCAAACTGCCGAAGGCGAGTATATCTTTTGGTCCCATACCGACCGAGGCCCCAACGCCGACGCTGACAAGAATAACAACCGCCCATTTGTGAATCCTGCCTTCCAGCCTCGTTTGACTCAATTCAAGATTGGCCTTGATCGTCCTTATGCCAGCTACATGCAAACCATCGCGCTGACTCTTCCGGACGGAAAACCGATGAGCGGTCTACCGAATGTACTCCCTTCCAAGGGACGGATCGGGGATGAAACTCCAGTGGCCCTCAATGGTACAACTCTGCCACTCGATCCTATGGGCATTGATCCTGAGGCCATCTGTTTTGCTGGTGAACATATCTGGCTCGCTGAAGAGTACGGTCCCTCCCTTTTGAAATTTGATCGCAAAGGCCAGTTGGTCACTCGCTATGTTCCACAAGGTTCTTTTGCCAAAGGCAAACGCCCAGCGTTTGTAAAAGACGTTCTTCCTACAGAGCTTCTTACGCGCAAAATGAATCGCGGCTTTGAAGGCATGACCTGCCTTGCTGGAAAAATCTACGTCGCCATTCAAAGTCCACTTCCGGCGGACGAAAAGAATATCCTTATTACGGAGTTTGATCCCTACGAAGAACGTGTGACTCGAAGTTTCTACTACCCCCTTGAGTCTATGGATGCCGACAAAATCGGTGATCTTGCTCACACGAAGGGCAAGCTGCTTGTTCTAGAACAAAACAGTAAAACTGGCCCAGAGAGCTTTCACCGTATTTATGAAATTGATCCCAACGAGACGCCACAGAAAGGTGTCGCCAAAAAACGCCTCTTCTTAGATCTGGTTAAGGCCGGCTATGACTTTGCGGATAAAGTTGAAGGCATGATCATGCTAGATGCCCATCGCATCGCCATCATCAATGACAATGACTTCGGCCTGGTGGGCACGATTGATGACAAGACTAAAACAGCGGTGATTGATCCGAAGAAAAAATCGCGCTTGGCGATTATCAACATCGACTAGGGCGTTTTCTTCCAGCAGGTATTATTCGTCGTCGTGCAATAGCCGACGACATGCTCACCCTTCCAGCACACCTGAGTCGTGCCGTGATTGGAATAGGCCGGCGCGCGGAAAACTCGTTCGCACTCCCCTTCGCCTTCACTGAGATACACTTTGTCTTTGGTGAATTTCTCGAACTCGTCTTTAGTGAGTCCGACCTGTGCATAGCGTGTGGCGGTCTCAGCACGCATCTGAAGCATCTCGGTCACTTCATCCTCAGTCATGTGCTCTTTTGAGCCCAACTCTTCCTGGCGCAAAACAGTGGCCATGTATTGTGACTTCACTTCTTCATAGCGTTTCTCAAGCTGAGAATCGATAGAGGCCGTGACGGCGCAGTCTTTATGTTCGCGATCATAGACCAGCACTTCCACGTTGAAGGGAATGCGTGGAAAGAGCGGATACTCTTTTTTGATATCTTCTTCGGCCCTGATCACGGCCAGCTCACAGGATTTTTCTTTGGAGAGCTCACTTGAGCCCGCAATGCGACGGTAGTAAATCTTATCGCCGTGGAAGACCTTGAGGCTTTCCTCGCCCGTACGAACGGCCTCAACCCACGCCGGTCTCTCAATCACTTCAGGTGGTTGATGAGCGCAAGAAACGAGTATAAACAGCGGAAGAAGCAGTTTCATAACTCTCTATTCGGCTGCTTAACTCGATTACTTGAGTTTTTTAATCTTATTCGCAAACCGAGCGACGGCACACAGGCGGTTGAGTGCGCCCTAAGTACTCGCAGGTACTTCCCCATCCCAGCTTAGCGCTCCACTCTTTCTGGATTTTTTGATCCAGGGCCGTGAACTCTTCGACGGCCTTGAGCTTGCTGAGATCAGTGCCACGTGTGGAGTAAACAATCACCCCCATCGGGCCGCCACACCCCTTCTTTCCGAAATCCTGCATCTTACATTGGGCATCGGACTCACAATCCAACCTCACCTTCACCGGATTGATTTTAAGCTTCATTGCCTCGAGCTGTTGCAACTGTTCATGCAGTACTTTGTCGTCAGTCTTACTAGGTTCAGGCGAGCCGTACTTCACGTGATAAACTAGATGCTCTTCCTTAACAGTGACCTCCGCCGGCTTTTCTCGTGAACTAAAAATCGGAGCAGGAGACGTCGACTCCACACTTTTCTCTGTCACCAACGCTTGCTGTTGAAGTTCTTTCGTTTTATTCAAGACTTCACAGGCCTGTGCTTTTTTCTTTTCACAGTCGGCTTCCACCTGCAAATGACAGAGATAAACATAGTCGGCCTGCTGCTCGATCGCCATGCCTTTGCAGTAGCTCTTTAATTGTTGAATCGATTTTTCCACCAAGGCATCACGGGCCACAGCAATCAACTTACCTTGATCGGCCCAGCCCACTGTCGGCAATAGAAGGAAAATCAAAGCAAATTTCGTCATGGGAGAAGTGTAAGGCCTGTGAGGCCACAATCGAAATATCCCTGACTTAGAAACAGCCCGAGTGCCCGTTTTTAGCGCCTAAAAGCGTACTTGAAAATAACCTTGAGATAGCGCGGTGGAACTCCGCGGGCCAAAGCGGCCATACGAATTGAGCAGTAAAAGCTCACACCAAAGTTCAATACACCCATCACCGCCACACTCACCATCATAGATAGAACCACAGGCACGATGTCCCACGTCCAAGGTAATGAATTAAGACCTAAGGTGATCGTTCCCGCCGCAAGCGTGACGTGGCGGATATCAAGAGGAAGGCCGGTGAATTTTCCGAAGATCAGCGGGAATGCCAAAAGGAAAGCAATGGCCAAGTTACCGGCCGCCGCTCCCATCATGGGTGCAAAACTCGCGGTGAACTTACGCGTCTTCTCTTTGCCTAGGTAAGAATTTAAAAATGAACTCTCGCTCAACATCTGCGGGACATTGCGGAAAACAATCCAGTTCTCAACCCAGCCTGAGGCAACACTCGACATCCACAACAATACGCCGGTAAACGCCGCATAGAAGGCGGTGCCACTGGTGAAGAGACCATGCTTGGAGATGATAGTACGAGCATAAGTTTCAGAAACTAAATGCTGACCGCTCAATAGATAGTAGCCCCAATCCAAGGCCATGACGGTCGGGACAACCCATAACAGATTCGCAAGGGAGGCGATAAATTGTGAATTGGCGATCTTCTTCACTTCGCTCGTCACATCACCCAGCTCTTTGGTCTGCATGAAGTCTTCGAACTTTCGCGAAAGCGCTGAAGCCGTGAACGCGGGCTGCTTACTTGAAAGCGCCAGGTGCCAGCGCTGCATGAGTAAAAAGCCCAAGGCATAGTTGGCAAAATAGAAGAAACCTTCGAAGAGTAACGGGAAGCTCACGTAGCCAATCAACACTTTTGTGATCGCAGTGAATGCCGTAAGCACTCCGGCCCAAGCCGCCGCCACGAAGAGATGATTCTTTTCCTCGGGGGTACTGGCAATGTAGTTATCGCCTTTCTCACCGGCCCGTTCGACGATCTTTTTAGCGAGCATACTCATGTGCTCACTTAGGAAATCTTTCACCCCTAAACGCTGGATCTCAGCGCGGATAAGATGCCCCATGAAGTGAGAGACCATAGGAGACTTTTCATTCGGATTCACTTCGAGGATACGGACGAGAAGTTCTACGCGATGGAGGAGAGCATTCAGACGCTCAAGATTGTAAATGAGATCAACCGAGACACCTGAGGCTTCCGCCCGTTCACGAATGCGGGCCAGGTTCAACTGGCACTCAGCGACTTCACCTAAAATATCTTGGTTCGAGCGTGTGGCGCTGTTGATGATCTTATTCAAACGAACAAAGGGTGAATCGCTTAAGCTCTGTAAACGCAAACGGCGACGCATCCCTTTCGAGACACCCAGCGAGGAAATCTGCGCTCCAAGAATAATCAACGCTTCATTAATTTCTTCACTCAACCCTTCTAAGGGAATCTGCTGTTGAGTGATGATTTCCATGATGGGTGGCAGGATGATACTACCGGACTTTTCAAACCATTCCGCATCTTCCTCGTCGGTGAAAATGACCTTAAACAGTTCCGCAAGATCACGCTCGCTGTAAACATGAGGAAGCATACGCAGAACCAAACGATCGGCGAGTTCACTAAAGAACCCGGTATTCTCCGCCACGCCTGTCATGCAATACAAACGTACGGCCACACCTTGCGCCAGGAGTTCTTTGAGATTACTGGCAAAAAAATTCTTTTCACGTTCATGGTGAGAGAAAAATTGGATCAGAAACTTGAAACGAATATTTTTGGAGTCGACGTGAGAAAGTTCATTTTCTGCATTCTGGCGTCTGACCGGAAGTCGAATCCAGCTCATCAAGTTCTTAAGTGCCAAGACCCTTTCGTCGATTGAGTTCTCTGGATTCATGTCCTGCAAGATCGTCAGCAAGTCTGACTGAGTCAGACTTGGCTTAAGGGCTTCCCTCAGGAGACGAATTGATTTCAGCATTGGCTTATAAGTCCCATGATAATTTTGTCGGAGAATTTTCCGTCACGAAAGAACGCCTCACGCATTTGTCCTTCCGGCACAAAGCCTGCTCGTTCATAGGCTTTCAAGGCCGCTGGATTTTCACTGGAAGCCGTTAGAAAAATTCGATGAAGCTTGAGCTGCTCAAAGGCGAGTTCTACGATTTGTGGAGTCACGCGGGTCGCAATGCCTTGTCGCCAGAAATTTTTATCGCCAATCAGAATGAAGTACTCTCCATTGCGATCAACCGCATTCAGACCAGAGATCCCTGCATAACCAATGAGTTTTTCCCCACTCTCATCTAAGATCCCCCACTGAAAAACCTTCGAATCAGCGAGTGTGTCGTAGAACCAGCGTGCGATGTCGCTCTCGCTCTTAAAAGTATGAAACTTGGTCAGCGAATAGCGAATGACCTCAGGGTCGGCGAGCCATTTATAAAAAGAGTGAATATCTGCAGGCCGAAGGGCGCGAAAGCCAGGCGGCGTCTCTTGCTTCAGATACGCTTGAATGACCTGTTTGCTCTGCGCAGTCGCCTCTTCTACCGTCAGGTCAAACACATGACCCAAAAGTTTAAGTTCGCCTTGTGTTTGATTAAAACTTAGGGAGCCTTCGAGAAACTCACGGCGCTCTGTTTCTCCGCGCAACATGGATTTGAAGTCTAGAGGAAGGACTTTGTCTCCACGAAGAACAAGCCATTGATAGACTTCTGAGGGCGGAGCATCTGCAGCAAGACCTAAGCGTTTAATCTCACAGACTACCAAGTCACGATGATGCAAGTTGTAGAGAATGCTGAAATCCATGGCCTAATTTTAACCAGAGACAGCGTTCGTTGGCTTTAAGCATTTTTATGGCTAGGCTTTATTCATGAAAAATATCTTTATGACACTTGTTCTTGCTGCCCTCCCTCTTTTTGCCTCGGCGCAAACACGCCTTGAGATCATTCAGATTGGACACCCCACTCTGCGTGAAATCGCCCGCGAATTGACCTTGGAAGAAATCCGCAGCCCCGAAGTACAAACGTTGATCGATGACATGATTCACACCATGAAAAAAGCTGGTGGCGTGGGCCTCGCAGCACCTCAAGTGAATCAGTCTATGCGTCTTTTTGTGATGAAAAGCGGACTCAGCGTTCCACTCACTGTGGTGATCAATCCCAAGGTTGAGTACATTGAATCGGCCGGCCAACAGGATTCTGTGGAAGGCTGCCTTTCCATTCCGGGCAACAGTGTGCGCGTGAAGCGCTTTAAGAAATTGCACATGAGCTATCTCAATCGCAATGGTGACTACATCACTGAGGAAGTGAAAGGCTTTAAAGCGATCATCTCACAACACGAGTACGATCATCTCAACGGCGTGTTGATCACGGATATTATGGAACAGCTCCACAGTGTTTGGGATTTAGCTGAGTACGCCGACGCGCCTCTTATGTAGTTTTAGGCTGCCGCCACAATCCGAGATAGAAAAGCGCGAAGACGATACCTGCTATCCCGAGTGCACGGTCGACGCCGTAGTGATCGATGCACCAACCGATGGCCGGGCCCAGAATAAAAAAGACCATCCGAAACATAAAACTTTGCACAGAGTTCGCTGTGGCTCTGAATTCATTGGGCAGATGATGATTGAACTCTTCACGCATGATGACCTGAATAAATCCGCGTCCGAGATAAAGTCCTAATCCCAACGCCACACCGGTATAACCCGTAAGGCTGGCCATTCCTAGATAAGCGATCACCGGCAATGCACAGGCAAAAAGTGTGGTGGCGTTGATGCCCCACTTCGCGCGCATCGGTGCCGCTGCTTTACTGGCGATGGCGGCCGCGAGATTACCCGCCGCCCAGAGCGCCCCAAACCAAGCGATAGGAATATCCGCACGCTCCCAGTATTTCTGTAACATCCACACTGCGAAAAATGTGGAGAGCGCCCACACCAGTAGATTCATCGAACTGCGACGCATTTCAGGCGAAGAGGTCCAGAGATGCTTAAACACCCGCATGAAATTTTCGCGATGAGAGCCCGTCATTTTGGTGCTTTTTCCTTCAACTAAAGTCAAAGCAATCACCAAGGGAAACCACGCCACCGCCGCCTGCACTTGGAAAGGCAGGGCCAATGAGTAGGCCGCGAGCATTCCTCCTAACACAGCACCCGAGGCCTCTGAGATCAATTGCGCGAATTGCATATTGCCGAGTGAGCGAGCTTTGAGGGTGCGATCAGAATTTTCATCGAGGCTTTCGTACATCAAGGCCACGTCGGCCCCAGAGATTAGACTGAAAGCCAGCGCAGCTGCGAGTTCAAACAGCACCACTTCCATAAAGGTGTGGGCAAAGGCCAGCCAGGTGAAGGCGATGGCGTAACAAACACCACCGGCGATCAGAGTTTTTCGACGGCCGTTGAGATCACAGAAATAGCCACTAGGGATTTCGAACAGTGCTACCGCGAGTGCGAAGATCGCTTGGACGGTGAACACATCCTGCATGGTGAAGCCGTGCCCCTGGAAATACGGCACCCATACGGGAATAGAAACGAAAAACATCGTGAAGAAGCTGAAGAAATAAAGTTTGGGAACGTTACGGCGCATGAACTTGTGATTGTACCCACGCCCAGATTTCTGGCGTGAGGAGTTGAACAAACGAGACATCGTTCAAGTAACCACCCCAACCGAATTCACGGCCAGTATGGACACCAATCAAGCGCATGCCTTCTGGAAGATTCTGATAAACTGGACCACCTGAGTCGCCCAAAACGCCCAGGGCATCTTGCACACGCAGAGAAGTCCCTTGAAGGATCTGTGGGAAAGAGGTCAGCCAAGTCCGGACGTTCTTCCCTTTGCGACCACCATAACCAATGCGTTCACACTGATGACCCATGTCGAAATTTCCGTGCAGAGCATAGCTGACGCCTGTGATGGGTTGAGCAAGAAAAAGTAAACCCACGTCCACACTCAGCCCTGGCGCGTTGCCATCATAGTTCGGGTGAATGACTGAACGAACCGAGTCGACCCATTGAGTGGCTTCACCCATGGCCTCAGCGGTGGTTGAGCGTGAGGACTTAAGCCCAACTAAACAATGGGCAGCGGTGAGTACGATCTTTGGGCCAATGAGCACACCGGTACACACCGTTTGTGAGTTCATTTTTTTGACTTCGATCCCTACCGTTGCGTTGAAATCATCCCAATTCATGTTTTTCTCCTTGGCCACAGCGGTCAGGGAGACCATGAGGAATAGCATAAATGATGTGAGGTTAAGTGCCTTCATGGCGCCAGCCTACCATAACGCAATCGCTTCGGTGACAGGAATTAAGGATTCACCTAATATTAGGTGTATATGAGCAAGGAGAAGGCCATGACTGTCCTATTGTCTATTTTTCTACACATTTTCTCTCTCGCACACGCAGGTACAGATGCCACCAAGCTCGTCCCTGGAGGGAAAATCCTCTCGCAAAAACCTGATGAAATCAAAGTCACCACCAAGGCCGGAACCGTTGTCGAAATCGGACTCGATGGCGACGGAGAAATGGAAGAAGCCACTGGAAGTTCCGCCGACAAAGGCGACGTCTTCGAGCCTGGCGACAAGATGATCACACTCAAAATGGCGGTAGATTCGCTCAAAAAAAGTGGCAAAACGCTACAAGGTGAATGGACCTTCGAAGAAAACGAAGAAGGTGATTGGGTTTATGATTTGGAAGGTGTGGAGAAGAAAGCCGCCGTTGATTACATTGTAAACGCAACCAACGGCAAACTTATCAAAACAGAAGTCGACGAATAATTTTACTGAACCTGAATCGTTAGTCCCGCGGCCTTGAAGAGTGCAATCAGAGAGGCCGCATCCGGTTTCTCCGCGAAACGCACACCCACCACAACCTGCGACGCCGTGATCTTAATGTCAGCGAGATAGATCGCGTGACGAATGCTTTCACGGCGAATAACTTTCGCTACATCTTTTTTAATCGCGTCTGGAGTCAAAGTCGCAAAAGCGCGGGCACTGAAGACGAGCTTCAATGTCGCTGGCGCTGGCGCCGGCTGAACCGTTTGCTGACGGGTGATCTTATCGACGATACGAGCATCCATAAATGGATTGCCGTAGCCGTTGTAATCTTGAATCGGATCGGTCGGAAGCCAGATAAAATCTGGATGTGTGCCGTTGAGTTCATCGGCCGTGAAGTTGCGTGAGTTCTCTTGGTGATCCCACAAACCATCACCCACCATGCGTCCCGCTGAAACAACTTTCAAACCATCCGCTGAAACTTTCACGGGAGCATCGAAATTGAGTCGGAAGGCCAAGAAGCGGCCTTCGTAGTCTTGGCCCAAGTACTCAACATCTTCCTCATCACTAATTTTATTAATATCAAACGGCTTACTTACGTGACCTGCTGGAGTCCCTAGATCATTGGCCCAGAAGAACTTTATACGTGTCTTCACTGACCAGTAAGGGTGACTCCCATCGCGTACCTCAGTAATGTCCTCCGCACGCAAAGGCAGAATACGGTAGCCTACCACTGGCTGATTCCACACTTCGTCGCCGGTAAAGCGGTCAACGACCAGGCCCGTTTTCTCAGCGCCGATCGTGTTTGTGAAAATCAAAAAGAATGCACGGGGACTGACGTCCCAAAACTTCCGATAAGAATCTGTCGGGCGGTTGTGGTCATGAACCCAAGCGCCGTTCTTTTTACTTTTATCAGTCCAACCAGCATTGAGACTTCCTGACGAGAGCCAGAGTTCAGTCAAAATACCTTTTTGATCTGCCACA
>JBEIPE010000408.1:0-2190 GCA_040377215.1 Halobacteriovoraceae bacterium | reverse complement strand
TGGCCCTACTGGTTCGGGTAAGACGACAACACTTTATACGACACTTAATAAAGTTGCGACTCCGGATGTAAACGTCTGCACGGCGGAAGATCCTGTCGAAATGGAAGTGGATAGCTTTAACCAAGTGCAGGTCAATCCGCAAATTGGCTTGGGTTTTGCTGATTGCATCCGCTCGTTTTTACGCCAAGACCCTGACATCATCATGGTGGGTGAGATCCGCGATCTCGAAACTGGCGAGATGGCGATTCAGTCCTCGCTTACGGGTCACTTGGTTTTCAGTACGCTTCATACCAACGGAGCTCTTGCGACTATCCAACGTTTGGTTGATTTGGGCCTGCAGACATTCCTTATCAATTCATCGCTCTTAGGCATCCTCGCTCAGCGCCTGGTGCGCCGCCTTTGTCCGCATTGTAAAGAGCAGGTTCCGACGGATAAGCATAAATGGGAAACACTGCTGGATGGTGAAATCCTCGAGATGCCTGATACGGTTCATGAGGCCAAGGGGTGTGAAGAGTGTAAACACACCGGTTACCTGGGCCGTATGTGTGTCTATGAGCTCGTGAAGTTTGACGATAAAATCAAAAAGCAGATTCACCAGAAAGTGGAAGTCGCAGAGTTGCGCGAGAAAACTCGTGGCATGTTTGCGTCGATTCGCTCAAATGGCGCACGCAAAGTGATCCAGGGTGATACCACGTTGGATGAAGTCTTGAAGATTTCTTACTAGTAGAGTTTTCCGAGCACAAGCTGCGGATCAGGATAGGTTAGTAACGCCTGTTCGAGATTCGCAGCACTCACCGCTCCTGGCATATCACACACTAAAGGTCGCTCATAGCTCAGCTGCAAATGCAGATGGGGATTCCAACCACCGTTTTCATGTCGATCACCGACCCACGCAATGACTTCACCGGCGCTGACTTTCTGGCCGACAACTTTGTTGGCCGTTGAGGCGGCATTCAAATGGCCATAGAGCGCGTAGAGATCGATGCCATCAATCACGTGATGAATGATCACGGTGTGGCCATAGTCGCCGGGAGCGGCATTGTAGGCGAACATGTAAACCACACCGTCTGCAAAACTCTTAATGGGTTCGCCCACAGGGGCCGACAGATCGATGCCCATGTGAATATTGCGTTCATTGGCAAACAGCGCGGTGGTGTACATGTTCTTGCGAACTTCGTTGTATTTTCCTACGCCATAATCAGAGGTGCGCTTGCGATGGGCATCATAGCCTGCTGTGAAGTCATAAACTTCATAATCAGCAGGCAGATGAATGACAGGTGAGAACTTGTGGCGCGCGAAATCGATCATGCTCTAGCGCGTGATGAAGTCACGGCCATTCATGCGATAGCGACGTGCGAGTGCAGCGTCTCTTTGTTGCTTGATTTTCGCGGTATCGCCGGCCTTGAGTGGAGTCAACAAGAGGAAGTCTTTTTCAGGCACAGGGTAGGTCTGGCCTTCTTCGTATTCACCGGCGAATTGAGCATTGGGCTTAGGGTAAACGGTGCGGCCCTTAGAAAGCAGGGTCCCCATACTTTCATCCGAATCAAGGAATGAGACGAGCCAATAGCCGCGGTAGCGATGGCCGCAAGCGTCTTCGAAGGTGTCTGACATCACAATCATATTCGCCCAGGTGGCGCGGATACAGTAGCGGCGTGTTGGGTTCGGACGAAGGCACGCCCTCGAGTTGATCGGGAGTTTGTGGGCGTCGTAGTTGGCGTACACCGCATGCAAATACTCTTTGGTGTATTGCTGGGGGTGAGTTGGCCAAAGGCGTTTGTCACGACAGTCGAGAGGAACTTCGTTCAGCTGAGAAGGCATCGCTGGTTTTTTATCAAAGACAACTTCACTGCTCGCTTGCCATTTTTGGAGAAGATGGGTGTCGGGAAAGACGTCACTCAGGTCTCCACGCACAGCTTCTTCCATAATGTAGGATTGCCAGTTGGTTTGCCGAGGGGCCGCTGAGGGAGTGCGGTCACTGGCCACTTGGGCACAGGCCGAGAGAAAGACGAGAGCGAGTACAGAAAAACGCATAGAAGCCTCCATTGAGGTTATTCTAGCGTCTTCCTGAAGTAGATCAAACCAGGATGATAATTCCTGACAAGACTAGGCGGCCTGCTGGTACTGAATGGAATTAATGACCTGCTCA
This sequence comes from Halobacteriovoraceae bacterium, assembly GCA_040377215.1. GTDB lineage: Bacteria > Bdellovibrionota > Bacteriovoracia > Bacteriovoracales > Bacteriovoracaceae > UBA6144. The sequence continues at coordinate 44 of JBEIPE010000408.1, read as the reverse complement.
ACAAATGAGGGGTGAATATTCAGTGAGATACAGATGTGGCACAG
>JBEIPE010000119.1:0-8317 GCA_040377215.1 Halobacteriovoraceae bacterium | reverse complement strand
CATGCGTGGATCAGCAGCTCCGAAGAGATACTCTTCCACCACATCACCGGTCACAAAAGCATAACGACGCTCAAAGCTACGACCGTTGTGATTATAAATGCCGAGTACGGGAAGAAGCTCACTGCGCAATTCGCCTTTAGCATCTTGGAAGTTCATCACCAACTGATCGCCCACCACATACTGAAAGCGATCAGCCGTCTCTTTTCCGATGACGATGCCGCGTTCAGCACCTTGTGGCCAAGTCCCTTCGACCATGTGGCCACCGATATCCATGGTCTTTTGATGAAGAGCGAAGTCGACGCCCACCACTTGCAGAGCTGCGTTGCCATCAGGCCCTGAGAGGTAGCCATCGAGAATAATTTCTGGGGAGTACGAGTGCAGACTCTTGTTTTGCAGGCTCTTCTCGAAGTTTTCATCCCAAGCTCGCGGGCTTAAAGGATCTGTGGTGTCGGCATAATTCGCTTCTTGAAGCTGCCAATAGCCGACGTTGCCGACCACGACGGCTTTTTCAATTTGATGATTGAGTCCGTCAAAGAATGAAAGAATCCAAACGGCCATCACCACGGAAAGTGAAACGGAGAGACCAATAAAAAAACTGCGTCCGCGATTACGGTTGACGTTTTTTTTGGCGAGCTTAAAAAGATAGCGATTCGCAGTTTTCAATAGGACTTCCTGATATGCACTCCATTCTAACTCATGGGAGTGAAATCAGTGAAAGAATCAGGGCAATGCTGCGTTGCTAGGTGAGTAGCGCTTTCAAGGCATGTTCACGACACAGGGCAATTTCTTGATCGGTGATTTCCCCTGTATGTCCCATAATGGCGGAGAGACGGATACCGTGTTTACGAGCAAGTTGGTCAATTTCAATCACCTTGTCGTAATCAAGTTCGCGAGAAAGACTGAAATTTTCAAAGCGGCCTTCCATCGCAAGGAGTGCAGTCTCGGCCAGGCAGGCATAAACGGCGCCTCCCTCGAGATTAAGAGTTTTTCCGATCTTAACTTGTCCAGGTAACTCAACTTCCCCGCTGGCAATGACCAATACATCTGGCCGCGTAGAAACATCATCAAGATCTAAATCGAACGGGCGACTGACATCACAGATCACGGCGCCGGCCTTCACTTTGGAAATATCCATGACCTTCTCACCTTGCGCCGAAGTGGAGGTGATGATCAAGTCGCAGTCGGGAGAATACTTGTCTGGATGAGTCGAGCCGATGATTTCTGTATTGGGGCAATGGACTTTCATTTCATCAACGAGATCAAGCACCTTGTACGGGCGTGGTGCCACCAAAATAACTTTTTCCCATTGATGACAGAGGTGGCGCACGCAGACTTTGCCAATACTGCCTGTCGCCCCAATGACCATGGCCGTGCCTTTGTAGCGCCCATCCGCGCCCTTCTTTACGAGATCCATGCGCTCGAGTCCGTAGCTGGCCGCCCAAAGAGTGGCCGCTGCAGAAAGAGAGTTGCCTGTGGTCACGGGAATAGGAGAGCGGTTGGCGATGGTCACGCCGGCGTCACCTACGATTTTGGTGTACGCTCCGAGACCAATAATACTTGTGCCGCGATTGTGCGCAAGCAGACACAGTTGATGAATACGGCGATAAATACTTTCTGGGTCTTGGCGCAAGAGTTGTTTCGGTGTGGCCGGAATAACGTAAAGCTCACCTTCGACTTCCTGCCCGTTGAATTCAGACTTGATGCCTTTCATTTTGCAGTAGTAGAAACCGGGAACTTTCCCCATGAGTTTTTCAATTCCGCGAGCGAGGGGAAGCTTGGCCATGTTCTTCATGCCAGGAACTTGGAAGAGCTGCTTTTGCGTTAGCGGATGAATGACAAAAGCGAATTGTGCCGTCTTCGGTTTCGTTTCTGTGCTTATGATGGTGGGGTGGGCATCCAGTGAACGGACTTCTTGCAAGAGAGTTTCTTCATCGAGCACTTTGGTCGCTTGATGAGCGAGGAAGAGCGCCTCGAGGGCCGCACAACCGATCTCAGGATGGGCCGGGAATTCCGGAAAACAGCTGATGATTCGTCCGGCACCTGCTGCTAAAAGTTTTTCTTTGGTGAAGCGGTCGAGTGAGTCCACGATGACGGTTTTCCCCTCGAGAGGCCAGAGTTTTACGTAATCAAGTTGCGTCTTGTGAATAATATAAACATCGCAGCGATGAAACTCGCGCATGAGAGGTGTGCGAAAGATCAGCGAATCGTAGTCTTTGGTAAAGTTTTTTCCGACGGACACTTTCATCAACGCAGGGGCCAGTCGACCCATGGCTTTGGTGAGCTGTCGCGAAGAGTGCATCAACTGCGGAATGCCTAGTGAGAAATAGAGATCTGCAAAAACTAAGTCGGTGGTGTGCTCTTCGAAGAAATGTAGAAAGTCGGCCTGGAAAATTCCGCAGAAAAAACCGATCTTTTTCTGACTCAAGAGATGGGGCTCACGTTTCAGCAAGCTCTTGAGGGCCCACAAAAAAGAAGTCTTCCGCAACAAGGTACCATCAGCTACTGGTGTGGCACCGGCCGCTTCACGGAGTTGCTTGTAGACAGGATGGATAATCGTTTCGCGACCGACTTTGAGAATAGGTGGAAAGCCTGCCACCGCAAAAACATCACATTCATGTTTAAAATTGCGCAGAAGGTGAAGCGCGAGGTCAACATTGGCATCAACGCCGAGGCGCTTGAGCCGGTAGTCTTCGCCTTTAAAGCTAAAGTTAGCGTCGTAGTTTTCACTCGATGGCCCGTAAGCGATCTTGATGATCTCTTTCATTTGAAGAGCTCCCGCGCGCCTTCCACAATCTTTGGAAGATAATCATTAAAGAGCGGGGCCTTTAAGAGCGGAAAATCTTCATCGAGGTGTTCTCGGGAAAAGCTGGCGGTCGAGTAGAGATAGGGTGCCACTTCACGTGGAATACCAAGGAAAGGGAGCACAGGATTAAACATGCGCGTCTCAGGCATGCGACGAACCATCAAAGGAACACTGTAAGCCTTGAGAGAATCACGCAAGAAGTTTTCTACCAGTAAATTTTCCTGCGAAACGAGATGATAAGAGCGCAGAGCATGAGCGGTGGGTTTATCCACCATGGTCGCGAGCCAATCCGCCAAGATATTCACCGGAAGCAGTGGTACTTGAGCGCCCTTACTGCCGACAATGGGAAAAAAAGGCATGCGGCGAGTGATGCTCTTCCACTGTCTCATCTGATTGAAGAGTCGGAAGAAAAAGTAAGGCCCGTCGATTTTATCCATGACTCCTGTCAGGGAATCACCCACGATCACACCCGGGCGGTAGATGCGAACTTTCGTCTCGCCCCAATTCGCTTGGCGTACGATGCTCTCGGCTTGCAGCTTGGTCTGGGCATAGTGATCGGCCAATTTGCTGGTGGCGTCCAGTTGGTCTTCTCCAACGTGCCCTTGGCAGTGAGAGTTCACAGCATAGGTACTGATGTAGTGAAAGTAGGGAAGCTTGGTCAGGCGTTGAGCAAACCACACCATGTTCTGCGTCCCGATCACGTTGTGGGTGTAGGCTTCTTCGAGTGGTATAGCAAGATCGTAAGTGCCAGCGAGATGAATGACGGCGTCAGTTTCCTGAAGGATCGCCTCAGTGCCGGCCACGCGCACGACAACATCGTTGCGTGAGATATCAGCTTCAATGAAATGAACGTTGGGAATATCGCCGAAGGTTTTTTTCGCTCGTGATAGACTGCTCGGTCGAATGAGTAGACCAATTTTATGCCCGCGAGCTGCGAGAGCTCTTGTGAGTCGACGACCGATAAAACCTGTCGCGCCGGTCAGCAGGATATTCATTGGAGCTTAGGAATTTCTTCCAGGTTGTGACCAGAGTCATAGAGCATCTGATCATTGACCGCGCAGACGCGCAGGCATTGAGGGACAAGTCGAATGGAGTAGCTTTTCTGCGGCTCAAATTGCTCGCCATCACCAAAGAAACTCATCGGCTCTGAGGTTAACGGAGTGATCGTGAGCTTGTCGGTTTCAAAACTGGTCACGTTCTCGCCATGGGCCGGCATGCCCGTGCGAAGAATGCGCACGATGCACTGGATGAAACTCATCTTGTCTTGATGATGAAACACGGTCACGTTGAAGGTGCCATCCGTGTTGTTGGTTTCTGGGGCCACACGGAATTTTCCACCCAAGAAAGGCTGGTTGTTCACTAAGACTAAAGGGCTTGTTACCACATCAAGTTGTGGAGCATCTGGTGAGCTAAGCTTGATATCTTGCAGAGGGAAGGGACGAGTCATCAAATGTTGTAAGAGAGTGAAGCCGTAGATGTCACTCCCAAGAGTGTGCATGAGGTTCTTAAAGATCTGTCCTGACTTTCTTTTTTCGTTAATTTCTTGAGCCACGATGGCCGCGATACCAATGCCGCCATTGGAGACCATGGCGCGCCCGTTGACTTCAATGACATCCACCAGGCGTGTGTGCTGCGCATGGAAGACGTTAGCGATTTTGCGAATGTTCGGTGTCAGCCCAAGGTCACCCGCAAAGTCATTGGCCGTGCCTGAAGGAATCACCATCAGACGTGTTTCTTGATGGAGAAGTTTTTGCGCGATGGTATTGGCCGTGCCGTCTCCACCGACTGAGAACACATACTCTTTGCCGGTCTTGAGATCGTCGTCGAGATTAGTGAGAAGTTCTTCGCGGGATTGGGGGTAGCGGAACGTCACGTCATGGCGAAAAAAGAATTTACGCAACTCACTCTCTGAGTGAGGGAGACCACCACGGCCCGCCTTGGAGTTGTGATAAAAAACGATAGAAGCCATAGGCCTAATTCTAGCCCCGAATGGCTTGTGGCAGGGGGGAGCTGGAAATACTTACATGGACGGAGTGCTTCCTGACTGTTTAAGTCATTTCTAGCACTTGGACGGCTTCCGGCTATACTTGTAGGTATGTTGGCAACATCGTTCTGGCTAAAAATCATCGTCATGATTCTTCCCCTTATTGTGGGGGGAATACTACATATGCTGGTGGTGAGATTTGATCATTTCTCCTTCCTGAAAATTCCGATTCATTTACAGGCCTTGGGAGCGAATAAGACCTGGCGCGGGCTGATCGTGATGCCCTTGCTGACGGTGTTGGGAATGTGGCCGGCCGAAGTTTTGGATGGCATCTGGAATACGGGTCTTCTGGTGGGGCATTCCATGCTCGCCCTTGGTCTCGCCTTAGGGCTTGGTTATGTTATCTCTGAGCTACCAAATTCCTACGTCAAGCGCCGCATGGGCATCAAACCGGGCGAGACATCAGATCGTTATCCCTGGCTGTTTTCATTTCTTGATCAGACCGACTCGGCCGTGGGATGCATTATTGTCTACGCCCTGTTTGGTATTGGGGATGGCTCATTGTGGGCAGTGCTGTTTTTCTTCGGTGCAGTCGTTCATGTCGTCGTGAATTTAATTTTGTGGGCCTGCGGATTACGCCGCCAACCTTTGTGAGAATTTTATGCTGAAGCGTCTGATGATTTATTTCAAAGAGATGTACCCACTAAGCAGTTGGGTAGGAACTTTTCTCTGCGGTTTTATGGTGCTCACTGTCGCTTGGCGCTTAGGAAGAATTGATCAACCCTTTGAGTGGCATACCCTGCTTGCCTGTGTTGGCCTGTGTTTCTTCTCACTTCTCTTACGTGTGATGGATGAATTTAAAGATTTTGAGCTGGATGTTCGTCTTTTTCCAGATCGCCCATTGCCATCTGGTCGCGTACTGAAAAGTGATTTGAAAGTTTTGGGCTGGGTTTGTGTCGGTGTCAGTATCGCAGTGTCTTTATGGAATCTGGACGTCCTGAGCATGGCGCTGGGAGTGTTGTTTTATTCCTATCTCATGTTGATTTGGTTCGGGTTGGAAAAACAAATCCGCGCGTCGCTACCATTGGCCTTGCTCACCCATCATCCGATCGTGCTCTTCCATTTCATGTACCTGTTATATGCATCCATGACCACTGCTACGGCCACGCAGGATGCGTACTACTTGTTACCCATCTGCTTTATGTTCACCAACTGGGAAATCTCGCGCAAAATCAAGCAACCACGCGATGAAAACGCCTATGTGACTTACTCGAAAATTTGGGGACCGCGTCTAGCTGTTTCTATTACGCTCTTTTTCCAAGCGATCGTGGCAGGAACGGCTTTGTTCCTCTTACAGAAGATGGACACCACAGCGATCTGGTCATGGGGTTATGGTGCAGTTCAGCTCGTTCTCATGTCGCCTTCGATCTACTTCTTATTCACACTTAAGATCAATAAGCCGCTGAAGCAATGGGCAGAAGCGCAGATATTATGGAACGTGATTTTCCTTCTGGTCGCAGGTTGGTGGGGATGATTCATCCGGTTCTTCCACCCTCACTTGCAGGCCGAGAGATCGTAGGTGGCAAAGGCCATCAACTCTTGGCATTGGTAGAGGCCGGTCAGCGCGTGCCACCGTTTTTGGTTTTACCAACAACTGTCGGTGATGAGCTGGCCCGTACAGGTGAAATTCCGTCCGGCACCATGGTGGAAGTCTTTCGCCATGTTGATTCGTGGCAACCACGTTGGGTGGCGGTGCGCTCGTCGGTGACTGGTGAAGACGGCCAGGGCGCAAGCTTCGCCGGATTGTTTGAGACGTTCCTCTATGTCACCCGCGAGCAGCTGGTGGAAAAAATCAAAGACGCGTACCAGGCGATCCAAAGTGATCGCGTGCGGGCCTATTGCAAAGAAAAAAATATCACCCAAGAACTCAAAATGGCGGTGGTGATTCAGAAGATGCTCGATCCTCGTGTTTCTGGCGTCGCTTTCAGTCGCTCTCCTGTGGCACCCACTGCCGATGTGGTGATTGATGCGGCCTGGGGTGTGGGTGAGGGTGTCGTCTCGGGTTTAGTCGAGACGGATCACTGGCGTGTTTCCCGCTTGGAAGAAATTCTTATTGAGCGCGTGGCCGAGAAAAAAACCGCTCTGGGTGCAAATCCTCAAGGCGGAACTCGCGGAGTCGATGTGCCAAGCGAGAAACAGAGCATACCTTGTTTGCTCGAAAGCGAAGTGAACGAGTTAGTTCAAGAGACATTACGCTTAGAAAAAAAACGCGGCCATCCTATTGATGTGGAATGGGCCTATGAGGATGATAAACTTTATTTCCTGCAAGTTCGCCCGATCACGCAGGAATTTCCGCCACTCAAAAGTTACACCGATACGAATCTAACGGAGTCATATCCCGGAGTCGTTTCGCCTTTTACCGCGAGCTTCGTGAAAATCGGCTATCGCAATGTGTTCGCCGAGTCTGCTGTGTTGTTGGGAGCCTCTGGAACGCGCCTAGAAGAGCTGATGGGCCATTACCAAAGTCTTGTAGCCGAAGTGGGCCATCATCTTTACTACGATCTCGAACACTACTACGCCGTATTGAGTGCGCTTCCCGGTGGAAAGAAGAATATAGAGAACTGGCATCGCATGATCGGTGGCAAAAAAGAAGGTATGGATGTGCCTGAGCTTTTGGCGCCGCTGGGTGCTTGGGAGCAAGTAAAAGCGTTGCTGAAATTAGTGCGTCTGATCTTGGCGCAAGACCGTGTGCTGTCTCGTTTCAGTGATAGCTTAGAAGTTCATAAAAAAATAATTCGTGAAAAAGTCCACGCGACGACCAGTGCGCAAGAAACCTTTCAACTGATTCATTCCACGCTGGCTCGCCCCATGGGTTTTGGCCTCACAGCATTGAACGACGTGATTCTCATGATTGGGGTGAAAGGTCTGTCGGCGTTACTCGCTTCTCAAGGCAAGGGGGAAGAAATTCTCGCTCCCATGCTCAAGACCGGTGAAGAAGTCGAATCTCTCAAGCCATTAAGAGCTCTTAAAGTACTGATAGCGGACCTGCCGGAAGACTTTTGGCCAACATGGATTGAAGTCACACAAAATGCAGAACTGTGGGGAGATATCTACGGACCAATTTGGGAGCAGCTTCGTCAGAAAGGCTGGGGGCGTGAAGCCACACTGCTCGCCGGCTTCTTGGCGAGCTACGGTGACCGCTCTTTTGAAGAGCTGAAACTTGAAAGCCCTACTCTGCGTCAGTCACCTGGTGATTTTGTGCGGCTCATGCAATTTATGCGTAACTCAACTGCAGCTGAGAAACAGAAACACAACAAGCTGGATTTTTCCGTGGAAAGTTTCACGGGTTGGCGTCGTTGGGCCTGGAACATCTGTTGGAAGATAACCAAACGTTCAATTCACTGGCGCGAGCATACGCGTTTGTTGCGAGGGCAGTTCTTTAATCTCGTTCGCGAGATGGTGGTGCGCGGAGCCGAGCAACTGCGCGGCGACTTCCCGGCATTTCATCCTTTTAAGCGCGATGATTTTTT
>JBEIPE010000126.1:0-7996 GCA_040377215.1 Halobacteriovoraceae bacterium | reverse complement strand
CCACGCTTCGCGGCTATCAGAGCCATCGGGATTGTAAGCGGTGAAAGGAAGATCGCTGATGTGGATCGCTTGGCCCCAGTTGAACTTTCTGACCTGCGCTTCCACGCGATCACCTGGGCTTGTCCATGACTTCTGCCAAATCAGAAAACGCTCAGAGAGATCGAAGCGATCACCGGGCATCTGATGCTTGAGATCGTATTTTTTATTCGCCAGAATTTCCATGGCACCTGTCGAGCCCACGTAAATGCAGGTGGCACTTTTGCCTTGATCGGGAGCTGCAATGACGTAATCGAGGAGTTCCGTGTAAACGGGAGGACGCGCGGCGAACGCAGAGAAGGAGACCATCATGGTCAGCAAAAATGTTTTCATTTAAAAATCGTAGCGGAGGATTGTCTTTGAAGAAAGAAAAAAAATGGGACCCACATCCGGCGGGTCCCACTTCGACAGGGGGGAAAACCTAGGACTTACGGCATGACAGGGGGTATGTCATTTCGTGGCCCTTGGGGGACGTGATTACCATGTAGTCTTCGACTTCGCTGAAGGAGCCCGCATTATCGATATGGATGCGGTGCTTGAGTCCGTCTTTATACAAGACTTTATCGAAGCCTTTATGACGGCGCTCTGTGCGAACTTGATCAACAGATGAGATGGAGCGGCCTTGCTCGAGAGTGTCTTTTGAAAACACGATGCGTTCATCTTCTATGAGAAAAGTTTTTTCTCCGAAGGCGGTTTCGCAGTTAATAGCTGCCATAGCGTTAAAGCTGAAGGCGATGGCAAAAAGGCTAAAGGTGATCGTTTTCATAAGTTACTCCCTGTGCCCTTCTATATCCAAACCCCGTGCCAGCCTGAGGGGTGTGGGTTCAAGGGGTTACAAGTCACGGGATTTGACACTTCTGTATGGCCGTCAAATTTTTCGACAGTTTTTCAGGATAAGTGAAGTGACTCTTCAGTATTTGGGCATGTTACAGAATGGCCCAGAGGCGTAGGCTTTAGACAGGACCTACAAGGAGGTACTGGATGAATGTAGATGTACGTTGGATTAATGTCCCCTCTTATAAAGAAGACGAGATTCGACCTATTCTCGCCAAAGAAGCCAACCGGCTTGAGCGGCACTTTCGGGAAACCGGACCTATGAGTGTTCAACTCCGCCAAGAAGGGGAACGTTATCGAGCCCGCGTTCATGTGCAGGCCATGGGACGTGATTGGTGGGTGACCGGTGAGGGCGATACTTTAGGCCAAGGCCTAACTGATGCCTTTGCAGCGCTGACTAGAAAAGTGAATGAGTTCAAGCGCTACACCAAAGATCGGATCAACAAACGCTTCAAGCGTCCCGATCCGCTCGTGATTTTTTAGGGATACGCCCTAACTAATCGCGCCTCGGTTTCTTTGACGAAATCGAGGCGCTGCTTCTTCGCCTCAACATCTTTTTTCACCACCGACAATTGATAGCTCACGATCAATGTTTTCTTCGGAGAATAGGGAACATGATTATGAATCTCGACTGAGTCTGCACTGTGCATGACCACGGTAGAGAATCCACTGAGTGTAATTGGATCCAGCTTCTTACTTTGAGTCACGGCGTGAACAAAGCGTGAGCTCTGCACGGTGCTGAGATCATCTGAATCAAAATACACACGCATTTTGCCACGAGCTTTTGTTTCGTAATTATCATCCTGCAAACTCTTTACCGAACTGCCTATCAACGTCTGCAACCAAGCAGCGTCGGTCATTTGGGTCGATGAAAAGAATCCTGCTGGCTTGTTCACAATGTAAGCGAGTTTCGTGAGTTGCAGGGTCACGCCTTCTTTGTCTAAGAAACGCGCGCCGTCGAGTTCGACGAACTCTGGGAGTTGCTTTTGGATGGTGCTGGCCTTGAGTTGATAGAAAGAGAAATGAACTTCGCCTTTCTCCAACAGATCAGGCTCGATTTTGAATACTGGATCGCGACGCTCGGTCATTTGAGCACTAACGGTAGCTGAGAGGGGGAGCGTGAGAAGAAATAACGTCAGTGTACGAGTAAACCATCTCAGCATGAGAACTCCCTGGGGGTGATACTTGAGCTGATCGGATACTTTCGGGAAAAGTTGAGGGAAAAGGTTGAACCTGCTAGCATCTTTTTCATGATTCGCACCCTCTGTCGCATGGGTCATCCCGTGCTCCGCCAAACCGCTCGAAAACTCACCCGTGAAGATCTCGCGACGCCAGAGATTCGCGCGCTCATCGCTGATATGCGCGAGAACATGCATCACTATGGCGGCATTGGTTTAGCTGCACCTCAAATCGGCGAATCCGTTCAGCTGGCGGTCATCGAACTTGAAGCAGGGAAGAATCGTTACGGCAGTGAAGATGCTTTGCCCTACACGGTGTTTATCAATCCCGAATTTGAAGTCATCGACGTAACCGAGCAAGGATTTTGGGAAGGCTGTTTGTCTGTTCCCGGTCTGCGCGGTTATGTGGAACGTCCCCGTCACATTCGTGTGAAATACTGGGATGAAAACGGCGTGGAGAAAATTCTTGAAGCAAAGAATTTCTTAGCGACTGTTGTGCAACATGAACTCGATCATCTCTTCGGTCATCTTTACGTTGACCGTATGAAAGACACACGCCTCTTGAGTTTCCAAGAAGAATTCCAACAGTTCTATGGGCAAGCGCCCACTCTGGACGAAGATAATGTCTAATATTTTATCGCGCGGGCAAACCCTGCGTGAGCTTTTGCGTTTCGCTGGCCCGGTCATGGCCGGGCAGTTGGGTCTCATGCTCATTGGCGCGGGCGATGTGCTCGTCGCGACTCAACACTCAACGACCGCACTGGCGGCGATTGGTTTGGCGGTGGCGTTTGCTAATCCTGTGTTTGTCGTGGGGCTGGCGTTTCACTTCGCGCTTTCGCCGTTGATCGCCAAACGTCGAGGCGAAGGACAGAATACTGAAGAGCTCGTACGCACCTCGCTGGTCTACTCCTTGTTGCTTTCCATTCCCTTTATCGTTCTCACATGGCTGGCCTCACTCTTGGTTCCGCTTTTGGGCTACACACCAGAGATGACCGAGATGGTAGCTTCCTATGTGCGCATCTCGGCGTGGTCGATGCCCGGTGTGTTCATGTACACGGCACTTCGTGAATGGCTGCAGGCCCACGAAAAAACTCTGTGGGCCAATGCCGTGTCACTCATCGGTGTGCCGTTGAATCTTGTGATCAACTGGGTGCTGGTGTTTGGTGAGTATGGGTTTCCTAACTTAGGTGTCGACGGTCTCGCCTGGGCCTCATTGATTGTGCGTTACTTGCTGGGCTTTAGTTTGCTTATTCCTCTTCTCCCTATGATCCTTCGCTACACAAAAGTCGATCGATCGTTCATGCGCGAAGTTCTCATGCTCGGATGGCCCGCAGCGATCTCCATGTTCTTCGAAGTGATGGCTTTTTGTTCCGTGAGTCTGTTTGTAGGAAAATTCGGTGAAGTGCAAACGGCCGCCAATAGCCTCGTGCTCACACTGGCTTCCATTACCTTCATGATTCCCATGGCGATTGCCAGTGCGGTGGGCGTGAAAGTGGGTCATGCCTTTGGTGAGAAGAACGTCACGATGATGAAGCGCTTTGCGTGGACAGGCCTTGCGATGAGTGTCACCTTCATGGCGTTTTCAGCTTTGATGTTCGCGGTGCTGCCGGAGCAGTTGTTGTCACTCTTCGGTGCGAATGACGACGTGATGGCGTGGGCGATCAAGCTCATTTTCTGGGTTGCGATTTTCCAGGTCTTCGATGGATCGCAAGTAACCCTCTCAGCGATTCTGCGCGGTCTCACGATCTCACGGCCGGTGAGCGTGATTACTTTCATAGGTTACTGGGTGATTGGTATTCCGCTGGGGTGGTGGCTAGGTAACAAGATGGGAATGGAGGCGCAGGGCTTTTGGGTCGGGCTCAGTACATCCTTAGCTTTGGTCGCACTGAGCCTGTTGGTTTTGACTAAGAAAAAACTTTCAGATCTCTCCGTTCAACTTGTAAGTGACCCCGCGGCAGCTGTATTTGAAAACGCCGCCAAACAAACCTAGGAATGGCTTCAGCCACGCGCGCTGAGACTTAATCACGTACGGTGCTGGCACCACACTTACTGCTAAACGAGACGCGGGAACGCGGCGACGAACTGAGGGAATCCGGAAAGTCCCATCGTCGTTGATCTTAGCGTATGAGACACCTTCTTCAGGATTTTCCGGTAGGTAGTAAGGGTGAGCGTACCAACGATCAGTCTTCACATAGAAAATAACTTTGAATTTGTTGTAAGCGTCCTGCGGAATACCTTTGAGGTGGCCGGCGATGTGTGAATCTCGCACGACTTCGTCGACTTTGAGCTCAGTGTTGCGGCAGGCGTACTTGTATTGTCTGAGGATCGCGTTGGTTTCTGATTGCCAGCTGCGTCCTGCGAACGCCTGGGAGGCCAAGAAGAAAGAAATGATAAAAAGAAAGCTCGTGAAAATTCGCGTCATGGTTCATCCTTCGTTAACGGGTTCTTTTTTCTATTTTCCGTCTGGAAGCGACTTCGTACAATGGGGAAGATGATGCTAGCAGGCCTTAAAGATTCTGGCTGGATTGTGGAGACAGGCTGGCTAAGTCACCAAGATCTCTCTGTTCTGTCCCAGGCTTTCCAGCAGTGGAAAGCGGAGAAGCGTTTTACTCCAGCAAAGATTGGCCAGGGACAAAATTTACAGCAGCATGGGGGCATCCGTGGTGATGAAACCTGGTGGTTTGATCTCAGTGCTCCGCCAGTTGAACTCGTCCCGATTCTCGCGCGCGTGGAAGCGCTTAAAACCGAAATCAATCGCACGCTTTTTTTAGGTCTGAAAGATTGGGAAGTGCATCTGGCGAGTTATCCCGCTGGAGCTGGTTATAAAAAACATCTCGATCGCCATCAAAAACAATCAACGCGTAAGCTCTCCTTGGTTTTGTATTTAAATGAAAATTGGCAGAAAGCAGACGGCGGAGAGTTGGTGATTTATAATCAAGCAGGAGATGAACTCACACGCGTGACTCCGGAGGGAGGAACACTGGTGATGTTTCTAAGTGAGGACTTTCCTCACGAAGTTCTACCGGCCCAGCGTGAGCGTAGATCTCTCACCGGCTGGTTTCTCGATGCCCCAAGAGGAGTGTTATGAGCTGTGCTCTCTGTGACCGTGAAAAGCTCTTGGCGAGCGGCAAGTACCCTTACCTCATTCACGAATTTGAAAACTCATGGTGGTTGCTCGGTGAGCATCAGTACTACGCTGGCTACAGCGTTCTCTTGCTGAAGGGCCACTCCCGAGAAATGACCGAGCTTTCTGCTCAGCGATCGGCCGCAGTCTTTGCTGAACTGCTCAAAGCGCATAAGGCCATTGAAGCGGCCTTCAAACCACACAAAATGAATCTGTGCAGTCTTGGAAATGTGGTGGATCACGTTCATTGGCATTTATTCCCACGCTATGCCGATGACCCGAAGCGCGAAAATCCACCGTGGTTGCAGATGCAAGAATTTGCCACGAAAAACATCACTGTTTCTCAGGCGCTTCCCACTATCGCAAGGCTGAAGAGTTTCTTAGAATAATCGCGAACCTCCTTCCCAAGGAATCGCGATGCAAATCTCCCAACGTGTTCAGAAACTCGCCGAATCAGAAACTCTCGCCATGAGCCGTCGTGCCAACGAGATGAAAGAGAAAGGCATCGACGTTATCAATATGAGTTTGGGGGAACCCGATTTTAAGACGCCTGATTTCTTGAAGCGTGCCGCGAAGGAAGCCATCGATAAAGATTTCTCTTATTACACTCCCGTTCCTGGTTACAAAGAATTACAAGAAGCTGTCTGTCGCAAATTCAAGCGCGACAATGGTCTCGACTACAAACCGAACCAAATCGTCGTTTCAACCGGCGCCAAGCAATCTATCATCAACGTCATCATGGCGATCGTGAACCCAGGTGATGAAGTGGTGTTGCCTGCTCCGTACTGGGTGAGCTACTCGGAGATGGTGTCGCTGTTTGAGGGAACCGTCGTCGAAGCCCGCACTGGCATCGAAACGGATTTCAAGATCACGCCTGCGCTCCTCGAAAAATACATCACACCGAAGACGCGGGTTTTCTTGTTCTCAAGCCCCTGCAATCCAACCGGCACAACATACACTGAAAACGAATTGCGCGCCCTGGGCGAAGTCTTTAAGAAGCATCCGCAAGTGGTCATCATCTCGGATGAGATTTACGAGCACATCAATTTCGAAGGTAAAACCTTCTCACTCGCGGCGATTCCAGAATTGTTCGAGCGCACAGTGACGGTCAATGGTCTCTCGAAAGGCTTTGCCATGACGGGCTGGCGTCTGGGTTACATCGGCGCGCCGAAAGCCATTGCTGACGCCTGCGTGAAGATCCAAGGTCAATTCACCAGCGGGACATGTTCGATCACTCAACGTGCAGCGATTGCGGCCATGGATATGGATCCGGCCGAGATTACTCCGATGCGTGAAGCTTTCCGCAAACGTCGTGACCTCATCGTGAAGCTCTTCAAAGAAATTCCCCACGTACAAGTCAACAACCCGCAGGGTGCGTTCTACTTGTTCCCGAAAGTGGATTGGTACTTCGGTAAGTCGGACGGCAAGACGACGATCAAAGACGCGAAGGATCTTTGCATGTGGCTGTTGGATGAAGCACGCGTGGCGCTCACGCCGGGTGGCTCATTCGGCGCGCCAGATTATTTCCGTCTTTCGTACGCCACCAGCGAAGAAAAAATCACAGATGCTTGCACGCGAATCAAAGCGGCTTTGGGGAAACTGAAGTAGCAGGGATCCGAGTCAGAAGAAATTTGGCCTGCTCGCTATGGGCGATTTCCGTGGGATGACCATCGCGCGGAATTCCGTAGTCTTCATATTTGTATTTAAGTGGTTCGGTGGGGTGCCAGTATTCGATGCCGGCCTTATCGAGTGCCGCAGTTAAGGTTTCGATCTGCTTAGCTGAAAAATTCATGGTTTCTTGTCGCATCCATGTGAAGACAAATCGTCCTTCGGGATAGCGCTTGAGATAATCAGCTTTAATGGCCAGCATATACTTCACGATCAAATCGTTAAATTCGGGTGGATTTTTACTCCAGAAATGAGCAGTCCCACGTAGCCACCAATAATCCATCCCGAGAGAGCGCACAAATTTCGCCCATTGGTAGTCAGCGAATTCTTCGGATGGTTTTGAGTCGATGAGATCTTTATCAAAGACCGGTGACATCGCCGAACCCCAACTGAGATAGCGCCAAGAACGTTTAACGCGTTCGAAGTGGTCCTTAATGAAAGTGTAAATCAGCAGGCCTTTCTTCTCTGGGTAGACTTCCTGCCAATTGAAATTTCGCCAAATATAAAGTGCTTCGGCCGGGCTACCACCGCGAGCGGCCATGTTCACTACACGATATTGCGGCAGCTGCTCTTCCAGGTGGGCCGCGAACGTTTTATCGCCTGCGACTCCAGTACCATAAGTCCATGAGCAGCCATTGAGGAAGAGGTGAAACTTGGGCTTGATCTTAGAAGGTGGTCGACCCGTTACCCGTAAACCAAAATTATTATGTTCAACAACAAATTCGAAAACTTTTCCCTGGGGATCAAACTTGCGAACGATGGCCTTAGCACTACGCCCATTCCAGGATTGCACCGACCGAAGATTCGCTGAGGGGGAGTGCGGAGGAAGAACGGCTTGTTGTCTAACGATGACCTCGGTAGACATTTGCGCCTGAGCGACAGCCGAGATTTGTAAAAGCATGATAAGTGCGAACATCATGCCTCATTAAACCGTCGGCCATCCTCATTTGCAAGTTAGTTGAGTTTCGCCAGAGTCATATCGAATGTGCCGCGACCGACTTTTTCACCATTAATAATTTCATCTTTAAAATCAATGACCACTTTGCGTCTCTCCGCCAGCGGAAGATCCATCAAGATGAGGTCTTTGTCGTTGAGGCCATCACCTTCCCAGTAGCTTTGCGTGACGAGTTGGCGATAGCCGCGCAATCCCACTTTG
>JBEIPE010000057.1:0-11809 GCA_040377215.1 Halobacteriovoraceae bacterium | reverse complement strand
GTTTTGAAAAACCAAAGCCAGCGGTATCAAATCGCTTCCCGGCAAAAGATGTATCAGACTCAAAGAACTTGGCCACAGCATCGGCACGTTCTACAGAGAGTCTTTTGTTGGTTTCAGCGTTACCGACAGAATCGGTGTGGCCTTCAATCACAACGGCGCTAGGAGACAAGTCTTGGAGGACTTCTTTCACTTTGCCTAAGACCGGCATCGATTGAGCAGGAAGTTCTGAGCGGCCTGAAGCGAAGTTCACTTGTTTAAGACGAATCACTAAGTTGTCACCTTGGCGATAAACTTCAGCTTCCGAGTTATTGAACTTGGCAGCGGCGCTGGCAACAGCTTGTTCCTGCATTTCTTTATTCTTAAGTGCGTTTCTTTCAACTGCGACGGCATTCAAGGTTGCGTTCTGCGCGGCCAAGGCCTCATCTTTTTGCAAAGCCTCTTCTGTGACTTCTGCATTGAGCTCATCGGCTTCCATCAAGGCCTTGTTACGGGCATCAAGAGTAAGCGCACGTTGCTCTGGAGTTTGGTTCTGAGTGGCCACAGCTGTTTCCACCAAGCTCAAAGTGCGGTTAGCACTGGCTGAGGCCGCAGCAACTGCCGGACCGTAAACGTTTTCAGCATGACGATCTGTCTCGATCGATTTTTCAGCAGCACGGTAGCGCATCATCGCTGTACGATAAGTTTTAGGAATAAGAGTGTTTGCACCCTTAGACTTGGCAACTTCTAAAGTTGATTTGATCGTTCCCAGCTTGCTTGTTTTGATCGCGCTCAACTCAGCTTTGAGGTATTTGGCCGTGATCTTTTCTTTGTCAGAGGTTTTCATCTCTTTAAAGTCATCAGCATCGCTGGTGAATTCTTTCAAATCATCATCAGCTGATTTCAGTGAACCCCAGTCAGCGCCAGCCGTGATGGCTTCATCACGAGCGTCCAGCACTTCTTGTAGTTCGAGGTTGCGAGATGAAGCCTGTGAAGTCGCTTCATTGAGATAGGCCTTAGACATCCCGAGAGATTCGTAAATCTCAGAGTCTTTCTTTTCTTTCATCGCATCGTTAAGGAAACCATTAGCTTCTTGAAAGGCTTCGGGCGCGAGGACATCGACGTGATTTTTGCGTGCTTCAGTGAGGAGTAGGTCTTGCGAGGTGATGGCAGCTTCAGGGCCTGCGGCCTTAGAGATTTGCGCCGGCTCTGGGCGTGTGGCACAGCTCGCGACAAGGGCGACCAAAATTAGGCCCATCGGTTTGAATAAATTCATAAGTGCTCTCCTGGTAGGGATGTTGTACATGCACCTAGCATAGAGAGGAGTTATGAAACGGACTTCTTAGAGAGGTGCAATTATTGTGAACGTAAAGTCACAATAATTGCGGTGAGTCGAACTTAAAGATTAGGGTAGGCCGTTTTAGGATCGAGGGTTTTCGGTTCGCGCTTCTGCACTCCGTTCGCCTTGTGACGGTAGGTTGAAATCGTCTCATAGAGCTTCAAGCGCATGCGATTGGTGCGGCCAAGAGGGCGATGCTCGGGGAGCGAATGCCATGGCGTAAAGGTGAGATGTTCGCAGAATTGATCGCGCTCAGGTGTATCAAAGTCTTGCTGAGGAATGCGCAGGATAGCGACGGTCTTGTAAGGACTGAAGGTGAGGGGATGAGTGAGACTGCGCTTTTCTGGCCAGAGGATACTTGGATCTTCCACCGGGTAGCTATTTTGTTTGGCAGGATCGCCGAGTTGAACTTGGAACTGGAAACAGGCGCTCTTCATTTCAAGGCTCTGCTTGAGTGCCGTGCGCATGAAGTTCGGATCTTTGGGATCGCCGTTGGGAGCGCTCTTCACTGCTACTGGATCACAGGCCTTCACCGAGTACTTCACTTGGCGGCGTGCTGGGTTTGATTTTTGCCCAAGTCGGAACGGTACAGCGCTGAAGTAGTCGAGTTTAAGCGGATTTTTTTTGCCCTTGGCCTTAAGTTGCGCCGTCGCGAGTTGCACCAAAGAGCGCGGGCGAGTCAGCAGATCACGAAAAGCTGCATCGTTACCGAGCGCTTTGATAAATTCGGCATAGTCCTTGATGTCTTTCACGAAAAAGATCGGACTCGCGAACATCAAGAAATCCTGTGTCAGCTCATCAGCTTCTTTCGGAATAATTTTTTTGCCAGGAACGTACATCACCTTAATGGCGATACCCCGGAGATCGAGATCCTTATCGTGGGACATCGGGTCGCTGGTGTTGTTCGAGAATCGCACCCAGGTTGGATAGGATAAATTATTTTTGGCAAAGACTCCGACGCGAAGTTCTTTAGGGAGAGCGTCGTTTTTGACAGTGAAGGAAGCCTGCAGGCAGCCGTGTGATTTAGCGTGGGCATCACGTGGAACGCGCGGAGGCTTGTGATCGCGTTTAAGTGCAATCATCGCCTCGTGGATAACTTTTTGAATCGACTGCTCTTCGTTGGACTCTAAGACCTCACCGAGGTAGGCGTCTAGACCTTCGTCGGCAGGGATCGAATCGGGGTGACGTTCGTTGTCTACTTTAGAGGCGCAGCCGGCCAGTACGAGCAACAGGGAAAGAGCAGCGAATTTTGTCATGGGATTCTCCTGGAAAGATTGTAGAAACCCCAGGGAGTCACGTCAATCTAAGCTCTAGAGACTCTGGACGGGTTTACGGCAAACAATAAAGCCTGAACCTTCACCTTTAGTGAATGCTAAGCCTTCGTTTTCACCATACTGCACCCAACGGCCCTGGCGAATATCTAGACTGGCCGAGCCAAACTCGAGAGGATCTTGCGAAAGATCACAGAGTACGATGAACTGAGAGTTTGAATTTTTGCAGCTGAATTCGACTTCACTCCCCTGAGAGTCAGACATTCTTTGGCAGTAGATGGGAGGCGGCGCTGTGACTGGTGCACAGCTCGCCAAGAGAAAGCTCGTAAGTAAAAAAATCTTCATAACTAAAGAGTCTAGGATTAGGGTAGACTTAGGGCAAGTATGAAAGTTCATATCCAGCATCAAGGCCAAATTTTTGTTCGCGACGTCGCGCTCGCCGATACTTTTTGGCTACGTCTTTCAGGTTACATGTTCCGGCCCACTCCCCATGTGAATGGTTTGCTGTTTGAGCCCGCCTCAGCGATGCAAACAACGTTCATGTTTTTTAGTCTGGATATGGTTTTTCTCACCGCCGACAATCGCGTGATTAAAATCTTGCGCGGTGTGAAGCCCTGGCGGCACACCTGGTTCTATCGTCACACTGCCAAGGTGCTTGAAGTTCCGGCAGGTGTCGTGCCTGCATCGCTCAATGTGGGTGACACATTGACAATATCTCCCGCCAACTGAAGTTTTCCATGCACCGCTAAGTAGGCCTCTTTGCCAATGCAGATGACTTCCTGAGGTTTGATCAATTTAATTTCTGACTGCAGCCAAGGCCGGCACGCCGCAATTTCTGGTGGCCGCGGTTTCTTTCCATTCGCCGTGCGTACGGCATAAGTGATGTAACAATTGGCGAGATTTACATTCTCTTTTGCGAGACGCGCGATGAGCTCCTCGCGGGCGAGAGGGTTGGGATCGCTGAGGACAAAGACGAACTTCGCCTGCGGGTCATCAGCACTTTTGTGTGGCGCCAGTTCACAGCGCCCACAGGCGCGGCATTTGGCGAGATTTTCATTCCAATCTTCCCACGTCGACCAACTTCTCTGCACTCCAAGGGTGCCATGCAAACGTTGGAACTCCGCCACGCGCGCTGGCGCATCCGCCAGTAACTGAGCAATGAGCTGACTCTCTGGCAAGCGATCCCAGTAGCGCACGGCCATTTCTTTTTTCATCATGGCGACCTTCACCCGTGCGGGATTAAAGATCGACGAGTAGTAAGTCTTCCAGAGATCTTCTTTGTGGTCCGGCGGAAGTTCGCACTCTGGGACGCCGGGAAGAAAGCTCAATTCTTTTTGATCCCAAACGATGGTCTCGTCTTCGGTCATGATGACCCATTTCATGCCGTTGAAGCGGTCTTTAAAAAACGGTGCCGCGAGACGAGTGATGCGATGATCAGAGCGATACCAGGCCTGATACCAAATTCCATCATCAGTCTTAATTTCCCGAAAGCGCACGAAGGCATGCATCTTGTGCAGGTCACGCCCGACGGAATGGCGGCGTGATTCTAGTTCTCGGATGTCCGGGTCAACCCCGATGCTCATGAGCCGTCGCTCTTCGTGCTGAATTCGCCAGGCAATTTTATACAGCAGCGCCCAGGTGGAGTCGTCGCGATGAGCACTGACAAACATCGCGGCCAAGACAAACTCCCGCGGAAGTTTCAGTTCAGCTTGCTGTGAACTTGGAGCGTAGGGAGAGCCCAGTGGAAATTCGTGGGGATCGCACTGCCATTGAATTTTTTCGGGAGAAATATTTTGCGCCAACAGGTCGCGGGCCTTTTGCCGCCAATCTTCCCAGGTACGATCGAGTGGAACGGTGATCATACTTGCCCTGTGAGTGCGGAGAAGAAATCCAGCTGCGGTGTGGGAGTCTCCGTAACTTTCTTTTCAAAGTGAGAGGTGTCGATGAGGCGCGCCGCTTGATGATCATCGGCCGTGGTGATGAAAAAGCGGGCCTTCTTTACCCAAGAAGAGGCACCGAGATCGATCATGCGAATTTTTCGCAGGCGCCGTGAACCCAGAATCCTTTGCACCATGGTGGCCCCAAGTCCGGGCACACGGAGAAGCATTTCTTTGGGCGCGGTGTTCACATCCACAGGAAAGAGATGACGATTGCGCAGGGCCCAGGCGAGCTTCGGGTCTTTATCCAGCTCAAGATTCTCGTGTGTATCCGGAAGAATCTCGTTGATCTCAAAACCGTAGAGGCGAATGAGCCAATCCGTCTGGTAGAGGCGATGCTCACGCATGAGCGGTGGAGGGGATGGCGGAAGATGCGGGTCACTGTCGGGAATCGGGCTAAAAGCGCTGTAGTAAACTCTGCGCAGACCTTGGCTTTCATAGAGCGAGGAGGCTTTGAGCATGATGGCACGGTCGTTGGTGGCGGTGGCACCGACGATCATCTGTGTGCTCTGACCACCGGGAGCAAAGATTGGTGCGCGCCGAGAATTTTTCCTCTCCGCTTCGCTTTCTAGGATGCCCTGTTTAATACTATTCATCGAAGTTTCCGTCTCAAGATGGCTCTTCGCGGGGGCAAGTGTATCAAGATCGATTTGTGTGGGGAGTTCGATGTTGGCACTCAAGCGATCAGCGTAGAGACCCGCTTTTTTGATGAGCGCTTCCGAGCAACCGGCCACCGCTTTAAGGTGAATATAACCCCCGAAGCGATGCTCGAGGCGAAGTTTCTTCGCCACTTGGATCATTTCCTCCATGGTGTCATCCGCACTTTTGGCAACGCCTGAACTGAGGAACAATCCTTCGATGTAATTGCGTTTGTAAAAATCCATGGTGAGATCCACGATCTCATCCACGGTGAACTTCGCGCGTTTGACTTGGCTGGAGACGCGGTTCACGCAATAGGAGCAATCATAGACACAAAAATTGGTGAGCAGGATTTTCAGCAGTGAGATGCAGCGGCCATCAGGAGTGTAGCTGTGACAAATGCCTGAGCCCTGCGCGTTTCCGATGCCACCGGCTTCGGCTTTCCGCTTCACGCCCGAGCTGGCACATGAGGCATCGTATTTGGCAGCGTCGGCGAGAATGGTGAGCTTGTCTTTAAGTTCCATTCCCTAAGTTTATTACGGATAATGTACGGAAATCAAGTTTCATCATCCCAATCAAAAGCGGGCAGGCCATGGGGGCGGCCCGACGAGGCTTCAACGGCCAGCTGAGATGAGGCGGGCGATGACTTCAGCCACTGATCAAGCAGGTTATTGAGTCGCATGGCCTGGCGCCAATCACGGATGAGGATGTTGGCAAGCTCGCTTGAGTAGAGTTCTTTTTTGGGAATGGGTCGCCATACATAATACGCCGTCAGCTTCAGCCACTCGATGTGTTTGTGATCGAGGGGGTAGTCGCGGGGTTTGGTTTTGAGCTTGTGTTCGTCGCCGAGTTCACCAAAGAGTTTTCCGAAGGTCTTATCTTTAAAGAGTGCCTCCAGTGCTTTTGGTTTGGCATCGATCCACTGGCGGACACGCTTCACTTGAGAAGCGTTCGCCATATAAAGACCGCCGGCACTGAAGATCTCATCGGGGTTCGGTGAGATCATGAAGTAGAGGCTCGGAAGATCCTCAAAACGACTGCCGGAATCACGATCAGCGTTGAGAGTCATGAAATCTTTGAGAGGGCCCTTCTCTTGCGCGCGCAATGCAGGACGTTTGAGATTCCCGATGTTGCGCTTCTTGAACTTGTACGAAGGAAACTCCATCTCAAGCACCGAGGTGACATTGAGGGCCAGCGCCTTCATAGGATTGAGGACGACATCCTCATATTGCTTTTGGTTCTTTTCGAGCCACTGGACATTTTTTTGTCTCCCGGCCTGAGCGAGGAATTCAAGAGTCTTGGGTGAAAAGCGTGGAGTGGCCATGAGGTATTATGAGAGCTTAGAGCGGAATTGTCTATCCGAGTGAGTTGGTCGGAGTTAGACGAACGTTGGCTTTGCCGGCTTGTGAGAAATGACCGTGCTTCGTAAACTAGAGCAGTCTGCCTAAACTTAATTGAGGTGTTCCCTATGAAATTTCTCGTCATCACGTTCTTTGCAGCGACCGGTTTGTTGCTCGGCTGTTCAAGTACAAACACCACGACATCCACCCACAATCCGGCCCGTAGTATTTCATCTGATATTGATGAAGAGGCCATGGCACGCACCTATGATCGCCTACTTGCGAGTGAAAATCCGGCCGAAGAGATGGCAGGGTATTTCAATCGCGTCGTCGCGATTTACTTTCGCTCAGAAAACTTGCTGAAAGATTACGACAAGCACCTCGATGATCTTTTCCAAAATAAAGAAAATGCCAAGATCAATGATCTGCAAACCCACGAAACGTACGCGCGCTTGATTTCGGCGTGGATTTTACGTGAACGCATGACTGGCAAACTGACTTATATCTACCGTCGTAATGTCGAAGGTATGTTTAATAGAGGCGATGGCAGCGAAGCCGCTGAAGCTGCTCGTCAACGTGTTTTGAAAGTAAACAATGCTTTCAAAAAAGCACTCAAGAAACATGGCGCTGGCGAAAACAAACTTGCCCTTCAGTCGCTTTACACCGAGTTGATTCAAGAGTTGCAAGAGTACCGTGCAGCGAAGCGGGAGCTACGTAATCGTAGTGCAGAAAGAGAAGAGAACGCCCTTGGAAAAAATCTTTTCGAAACGGCCAAAGAACAAGAGCGTTTCATCCAAAATAACCGTGAAGAAATCGACGCACGTGTGACTGCCGCGGTCCAAGATACTCAATTGAACGATGAGATTTCTCAGATCGAGCCAGAAGTTCAATCGTACTTGGAAGACCAATTCTCGGGTCGTGAGCCGCAAGCAGCGGGTGACGTGGTTCCAAGCTCAAGCTCAAAAGGTAACCTCACCGGCAACACGTTCAAGACAGGCCGCTGGGCGCTGACTTACGATGATGGCCCATCCGCGAAGCACACTTCAAAGGTTCTCGATAATCTTGAAGCGCGCGGTATGAAGGCGACGTTCTACTGGCTGTCGTCTTTGACACCAAGTTATCCTTCGCTCATTAACCGTGCCAAGGCCTTGGGCATGTCATTGGGTAACCACTCTCATTCTCACGCCAATCTTCCGAAGCTTGGCCCACAAGGTTTGAAGCGCGAGATCACTGATTCAACGGCGACTCATGCTCGTATGTACGGCCAGAAGGTAGAAGTCTTCCGCTGCCCTTACGGTGCGTGCGGTGGTAACGGTTCTAACATCCGTCAGATGATTGCGAACGAAGGCATGGTTCATACCTTCTGGAACATCGACAGTTTGGATTGGCAGGATAAGAATGCGGCGAGCATCACGAATCGTGTAACGAAAGCGATGGCGATTGCGAAGAAGGGTATCATCTTGTACCACGACATTCATCCTCAGTCGGTTGAATCAACTCGTATGCTGATGGACGCGTGGGTTCCGGAAATTAAAGCCGGCCGCATGCGTTTGTTGACCATTCCTGAAGCGATCACAGAGCTCAATAGCGCCGCTGGAATGCAGTGAAAATTGTCTTGATGTTTTTGCAGGTCGTGATCCTCACGGCCTGTACAAATTCAAAGAAAACAGAACTTGAAAGTCTTGAAGGCGCGGCCAGCGCTTTCAGGACCATCTTTGATATCAGTCTTTCTGATGCCGCAGATAAGCCGAAGGTCCTTTCCTGTGATGTCACAGGCCAAGAAGCCATGTCATTCATGATGCCTTTGAAGGCGCGCATGGATGCATTAATGGAAGCTGAAAAAGAGGCCTACCGCAAAGACCCTAAGAGTTACACTGAGACGAGACAGCTCGAAAGCTGTGAAGAACGTTGTGTCTGCGGTCTGTACGCTCGGGTCTTTGAGGCCCTCGAAGTGCCTCACGAGGCGCTCAATAAAAAAGCCGAAGCAGAGACTCAGGAGCAACGCCTGAAGTGTGCCCAAGAGCTTAAAGATCTCTGTGATTCTAAGCTTCTAAAAGAGTTACGGTCCGAGGCGAACTAAGAATAATTTACAAGACCCGCCAGAATTGAGGAACTCACTTTACGTCCTCAAGCAATAGCTTCATAAGAACTCATTCAAACAGGAGTTCCTCATGATTGCTTTGTTGGTGATGAGTCTTTCAGCGTCCGCTGCGCCCGAAATTAACATGTCAGAAGTCTACAAACAGCGGATGGAAATCATCCGAATGGGACAGCTCGATGACAAAACTGCGCGTACTGACGGTGTGATTGAAAATCTCATCGGCGGCCAGGTGGAAACATCTCTCGCCAATATGGAGGCCCGCGGCCTGAGCAGTGGCGTGGTTCGTCAGCAGCCTTGGTCTGGTCACTATTGGGCCAACTACTCTGGTGGCATTGGCATGCGTTGGGCGGACCCGAACTTTCCTGGCGAAGACTGGGGCGACGGCGAAAGCTATGTGGTTAGAAATCGCTGGAACCAAACCTGGTTTGACTACCTTTCTCCGGCCGAAAAATATGACTATCTCACAGGTGTCGATCCTACTGAAGCAGGCTCACTCACAAAGCATCAGTGGAATTTAGGTCGCAGCGAATACAATCGCACAGGCTCAGTGGCCACTTGGCAGGGGATCTGTCACGGTTGGGCCCCCGCGAGTATTTACCTTGGATACCCTCGTCGCGACGTGGCCTTCAAATTCCCACAAGGGGATTTGGTTTTGAAAGTTGATGACATCAAGGCCTTGGGATCTCTGTACTGGGCCAACGGCTCGTACGAAACCATGTTCGCCGGCTACCGTTGCAATATTGAGAATCCACCGGTCAACGCCGAAGGGCGCGTGACGGACCCGAACTGCTTTGACGTGAACCCAGGTGACTGGCATATCGCGCTGGTGAACATGATCGGCGCGCGCAAAGAAAGTTTTGTGATTGATGCCGCAGAAACCTCAGAAGTGTGGAATCACCCGGTGGTGAGCTACCAGTTGCAGTTCTACGATGCCACGGACATCAATCGCCGTGCGAGTTCATACCGCGATGTGATCCGCGAAATCGCTCGCACTCCGAACTTGCGTCACAGAGCGACTCGTTCTGCGCAAGCGAAGTATGTGGTCGGTGTAGTTTCCACCGCACTCATTACCGTCGAAACTATGCCGGGAACTACTGGCGATGAGAATAGCACGGTGACATTTGTCTACGACCTCGAACTTGATGCGAACATGCGCATCGTTGGTGGCGAGTGGCGCGACAAGGCCCGTCCAGACTTTATCTGGCGCCCACGTCCAGGCACAAAGCCAACTTTGCCGGCCGACAGTATCTCATTGGATATGTGGCGCATGGGTGACGCGAACTGGCGTCGTGGCTCTCTCATGAACAGCGCAAAGGGTGCACCTTTGCGTCAGTTGGTAGAAGAACTTTTCCGCATCTCAGCTCAGTAATTTTCTGAGGGCCAGGTGATCGCCTGGCCCTATCACTTTCGAAATTAAACCCAAGTCGACCGCCTCTTCCGGACTGACCCAACGGTCACGCTCCATCAATTCTTCGAACTTCTCAACCGCTGTGCCCGTTCTCTCCGCATAGAGACGATGCATCTTCTTTTTGAGTTCAATGATGTCTCTCGCATGAATTTCTAGATCAGAAGCCTGGCCACGTAGCTGACCACTGATGAGAGGTTGGTGAATCAGCAAGCGGGCGTTAGAGAGAGCGAAGCGATTTTCTTTTTCTGCCGCTAGGGCAATGACTGAACCCATGCTGGCGGCCATGCCTGCGACTACAGTAATCACGCGCGGAGTGATCAGTTGAATGAGATCGTATGTGGCAAAGCCCGAATAGACTTCACCGCCCGGAGAGTTGATCCACAAGAGGATAGGTTTGTGTGCATCGGCGCGCTCCATGGCGAGCAGTTGGCGATTCACACGAAGAGCGAGGGCTTCATCCACCATGCCACTGACAAAGATGGTACGTGCTTCAAAGAGATGCTGGTCAATGGGAGTGAAGGGCTGGGGAGAAACGGTCGTAACTTGTTCTTCAGACATGCAAACCTCGCTGTTGAGATAAGCATGCGCGAAAAATAGTGCAGCGACACTATGTAAAAATTACAGGCCTACTAGATTTTTGTCGTTTGCAAATCTTTGTAAAAGGCCAAGTAACGCTTCATCACGTGACGTGGGTAGTCTTTCGGGCGCACTTTGCGAGCAAGGGCACTGCGGACATTTTTAGGGCCCATGTTGTAAGCGGCAAGATAGAACTGACCGTGGCCTTCGAATTTTTTGCGCAACCAAGAAAGATAGGCCGCACCCAAACGAATGTTTTCTACTGGGTTGCGAAGCGTGCGATCGCCACGCCATTTTGATTTAATGATGCCTGCCATCCACTTGCCAGTGCTTGAGCGCAACTGCATCAAACCGATTTCACCCACAGGGCCCTTGGCCTCAGGGTTAAAGCTTGATTCACCTGCGATCACGGCCATTACAAAGAACGGATCTAGGCCGTGCTTGTTGGCCTCAACGATAATCGCTTGCGCAATATCGTGCGCCTGTTTTTTGAATTTTTTTGGCAAACGTTTTTCAACGGTTGCGAGGATGCTCTGTTCAAGTTCGATATGAGATTCTGAGGCACGGACAGCGCTCTTCTTGTAGCGTTTGCCCAATAACTCACGAGCGTGTTCTACGCGGTCTTCTTGCTTGATGCTGGCGAGTTCGCGCTTAGTAACGGCAAAAGCGTTAAAAGCAAAAACCATACATAGGATAAAGCATTTCATAAGGACCTCGTTTGTACTTACAGATATCGCAAGGGGGGTGCCACTCCTGGGGGCGGTAAGGGGGCGGAATGCGATAGCAGGGGTGTTGGAGGGCCGACACTGTCGAAACTTTAGACAGTTTTGTGGGGGAAAAAGCTCAGTTTTCTCTCTTAAAACACGATGAGAACTCTATGAATATCAAAGCCATTATCGTCAGTGTGAGTCTCATTTTTTGTGTTACGGCCCACGCCGCTGAGTGGATGATTTTGGGTGTGGCGGTAGAAACCTACGATCACCAGACCGCTCTCCTTAACAAAAGCTGTGTGGATAAAACGTGCCGGGCCTGGCGTGCGCTGAAGACGCCTCGTCCCGTGGCCCTAGTAGGTAAGGGCGGGCGCAATCCAGGATCGGCCGTTTGCAGTGAACAACTCAAAGGCAAAATTGTCATGGGATCACGAGGCCACACCACCCAGGCCTTCTGTCAGTTTGAAGATGGCTCGTTGCTTTCATTGGGAGCGCTCCAATGAAATATTTTC
>JBEIPE010000437.1:0-1902 GCA_040377215.1 Halobacteriovoraceae bacterium | reverse complement strand
GCTGAATACTCTCGGCATTTGTTTTAAACGGCAGGCTGAGAGGTTTCTTGGTCTTGGGGATTTCATCACTGAACACACCACTCTGAGGCAGCGCTGGCAATTCAGCAAACAGACCCAAACGCGTGAAGCCGCCATCGGGAATCATCTGCACTTTAATCTGGGAGTAGATGCGCGCATCTTTCTCGCGCTCAAGGGCCTTAAGAGCATGGCCTTCAAGTTTAGTGGTCGGAAGAATCTCCACCCACTCACCGTTTGTGAGACCTTCGAGACGAACCGCCGGCGCTTGATTGCCGTGGTGATACTTCGTCGACAGTGTCACGTAACGGATCGCAGATGGTTTTTTCATTTCAAAGATCAATTCGTCATGGGGCAAAGGATTGTGGCGCACACTCTCCCAGCTATCCATGATCTTACCTTGCTTGCCAAAAAGTTCTGGATCAAACACCGGCTCAAAGGGACTCAAGAGATTTTCTGCGCGGGCAAAAAGATCATTGGTGACACTCAGGACACGGCCACCCACAGCGAGGTTATACTGGGCCAGAGGCGACAGCGGCCCCTTCACCACAATTTCTTCCGGCCGGGTACGCTCGAATGCGCTGAAGACCAGATCGCGATAACCCACGTTCACGATCTCTTCTTGCTTCAAATTTTTTGTCGAAAAATTGGTCTTAAACTTGGATACATCCACACCCTGAACGCGCGCGAGCTTCAAAGCCGCTTGCAAAACTTCAGCATTGAAGACCACCCCGTCGAGTTCAGCGTTGCAAAGCACCGTCACCCCAAAACCACGATCTGGTCCGGTGTAGCAGTGAAGATAGACGCAGCGGAATCCATCATTGGCGCCTTGATGAACCGCAAAACGATTATCACCGGCCTCAAGAATGAAAACCCCGAGACCCATGGTGCAGCCCATGAATTCGCGGCAACCGAGATCACTTCCATGCAACATGGTGCGAGCGGTGTCATGACTCATGCCACGACAACCGGCGATATCATGATAGGCATGCTCTAGCACTGACAAAAACTGTGCGATAGATCCGGCGGTGCCCATCGCCCCGGCCGCAAAAGCTGGGAACATCAGACGAGTGCCTTCGACTTCACTGCCGTCATCGCGATGGCCATGAGCGAAGTGATGGCCTGGCATGGTTTCCTGCAAGAACGTGAAGTCCTTCACACCCAGCTTGATCAAGAAGGTATTGGTCAAATCATTGATCGGTCCATGCTCCATGGCCTCAATCAAATGTTCGAGAACGATAAAGCCCGCACCTGAGTATTTAAAGACCGTGCCAGGTTTGTTGATCACTTCAACAGCAGGATAGTTGTACTCTTTGTTGCCGTTGAGGAATTCACTGATCGGTGGCATGGCACGATTGGCCGGTACCCCATTCACATAGTGCATGTTGAGCGCTTGATGACTCATCAAGTGCGCCAGCGTGACTTCGTCACCCCACGGTTGTGGACCTAGGCGAAAACTTGATTTCGTCGTCGCGAGCAGCTGATTCACCGAAGTGCTGAGGGGAATCTTCTTGCTGGCAAAATACTCACAGGCAAAAGCACTGGCGACCGACTTGCTGAGTGACGCCACTTCAAATAGTGTTCCGTTCGAAGTTCCGGTCCCCAGATTAATCACTTGATGGCCACGGTCATTGCTCAAAGCCACTTGGGCATTCTTGATCTTGTACTTCTTAAAGATGTCGTGGAACACATGGCCCGATTGAACCAAAGGCGCCATGCGCTTCAGCGCGATTTCCCACAACGCTGTACGTGCGTGCACCAGCTCTTCGGCGGCGCTATTATTCATCCGCTCGCGCAGAATCTTCAGAATCTCTGCGCCGGTCTTCCCTTGCGCAGACACCAAGAACTTCACACCGAACTTTTTCTTATAAGCAGCGCCCTCGAGGC
>JBEIPE010000005.1:0-28210 GCA_040377215.1 Halobacteriovoraceae bacterium | reverse complement strand
GGGATAGACCCATCTTGATCGCGCAAGACTTCGTGAACAGTGTCAAACTGACGAGCTGTGCAGTCTTTACTCTCAAATGGCCATGTACCATTAGAGTTCGTGGTCACGATGACTCTTGAGGGGATAGTGAGCTCACAGGCCCAAGCTTCCACGAATCCAAACAATGCAGCAAAAGCGAAGATAATTCTCATGTTAGCGATTTGTCCCTTAACGTACGTTGTTCACTGTTTGGAGCATTTGGTCGGCAATTCCCATAACTTTTGAATTCATTTCATAAGCACGTTGGGCCTTGATCAAGTCCGTCATTTCATTCATGACGTTGACGTTCGAAGACTCAATCGCACCTTGCATCACGATACCGGCGTTATCTACACCGGGAACACTTTGAATGGGCTGGCCGCTGGCATTCGTGGCCGCGAGCATATTGCCACCTTCAGAACGCATGCCGGTTGGGTTCACAAAGGTGAAGACTGGAATTTGTCCGAGGTTGATAGGCTCAGGTGAGTTACGCAAGAACGCTTCAACCACACCAGCTTCAGAGATGTTGATGCTCATGATGTTCGGTGGAACAGTGATGCCAGGAAAAACTTTTTGTCCGCCACGAGTCACCAAGTTACCTTGGGCATCGACGTTGAAGCTGCCATCTCGTGTAAATTTCAATTCACCGTTGTTGCCGACGACACCAAAGAAGCCCTCTCCATTGACCATAAGATCATAGGGGTTATTGGTCATCTGTGGAGAACCCTGAGTATGCTGCTTACGAGTGGCCGAGACTTTTGAACCCGAACCTACTTGAATACCGACGTTAAATTCACTGTCGGCAGAAGAGCGGGCCCCTGCTTCTTGTACTGTTTCATAGAGAAGATCGTCGAACTCTGTGCGTGCCTTCTTGAAGCCCGTGGTGTTCACGTTGGCCAAGTTGTTGGAGATTGTGTTGACGTTGGCCTCTTGTGAAGCCATTCCTGTCGCCGCGGTATGAAGTGCACGGATCATGAGTCATCCCCCTCAGAATTTCGCTAAGTCGTTAGCTGCTTTACCGGTAATGCTGTCGTAGGCATTGATTGCTTTTTGAATCGATTCAAAGTGACGGTGAGCTTTGATCAGCTCCGACATCTCTTCCACGGCATTGACATTAGAACCTTCAATAAAACCTTGGTTGGCCGTCGTGCGAATATCAACTCGACGAGCATTGGCTTCGTCTGGATTGATAAAGAGTGCGTTGCCTTCTTTCTTTAATGCTTGGACGTCAGAGAATTCCACGATAGAGATCCGTCCGATGGCGCCTTCGCGAGTCATCACTTCACCTTGCAGGTTGATGCTGACTTTTTGGTTATGAGGCAAACGCAGAACGCGCTCTTCAGGAGCTGGTGCACTTAAGGCGGCAGGCCCGCGCAATTCTTCAGACGTCATCTCAACGGGAGTAAGAACTTTGAAACCATGAGAGGTCACGAGTTCGCCATTCTGAGAGAGTGAGAAAGCTCCTGCGCGCGTATAGCGGACACCTTGCGGAGTCAAAACTTCAATAAAGCCTGGGCCATTGAGCGCCACGTCGAGTGGGTTGCTAGTGGGAACAAGCTGTCCTTGATCGTGATTAGTATATGAGCCAGCGATTTCCACGTGTGCATTCTCTCCACCTTGTGTGTGATAGAAGTCATCAGGCGAAAATTCTTTGCGTGGGATATGAATGTCATCGCTGCCCTTAGTAAGGACAGTGAGATGTTCTTTAAAAACGAGTTGGTCTTTTTTAAAACCAGGCGTGTTGGCGTTCGCCACATTATTGGCGATCGTTTCAACTTTACGTTGTTGGGCAATTTGTCCAGAAAGTGGAACCCAGATATTGCTCATGGTCCTCCATGACCGTGTTTCGCGAGACCATCCTAGCCTCTAGGCAAAATTGTACGCCAGGGTGTGGTCCCACCAACACCCCCTGCACTTTTTTGCCCCCTGGGTGTAGTGCATAAACGCTTGGAATCTTGAGTATCCACTTCATACGTGGCAACATCAGGGAAAACTTACACGTCAATTCTCCGACACTGGGGGCCATGATGGCGAAAAAACCTACTGAAGAATCCACTCCGGCCCTTGAAGAGGCCCTCCAAAATCTTGAGAAGATCGTTCAGGAACTTGAGAAAGGTCAGCTGAGTTTGGATGACAGCTTGAAGTCATTTGAAAACGGCGTGAAGTTGTACCGAATTTGTCGGCAATCACTTGATCAGGCAGAAAAAAAGATCAAAGTTCTCACTGATGATTTGAAAGAAGAAAATTGGGAAGAATAGGTCTTCCGCTCCTTCAAATCCCCCTATAATAAATCATCTTTCTCCAACCAAAGGCACGCGTGAAGCGTTTAGTGAAAGCATTGTTAGTTCTTATGGCCCTGGGTTTTCTGGGGATCGCTGCTTTGATCGGAATGATGAGTTGGATTGCTTCTGACTTACCTCAAATCAACTCACTTGCGGATTACCGTCCACCGATGAACTCACGCATTTTGGCACGTGATGGAACAGTTCTCCTAGATATTGGCAAAGAGACACGTGATGTCGTTCCTTTCAAAGAGATTCCTACGCGCGTAGTAGATGCCTTCTTGGCCGCTGAAGATGACAACTTTTGGAATCACAAGGGTGTCGACTACTTCGGCATCGCCCGTGCTTTCTTAGTTAACTTGAAAGAAGGTCGCTTGGTGCAGGGTGGTTCAACCATCACGCAGCAGGTGGCGAAATCTTTGCTTCTTTCTAAAGAGCGTACGCTATCGCGAAAAGTGAAAGACTTACTCTTGGCACAAAAAATCGAAGAGAAGTTTTCTAAAGAAGATATTCTCTTTCTCTATCTAAACCAAGTTTACCTTGGCGGCGGATACTACGGAGTGAAAGCCGCCATGAGTGGCTACTTCGACAAAGAACTTAAAGACGCCACGGCCGCTGAAAGTGCACTCGTTGCAGGTCTCTTGGTGGCCCCGGGGCGCTATTCTCCTTATGTGAATCCGACCTACGCCAAACGCCGCCAGCTCTACGTTTTAAGACGTATGTATGAGACAGGCAAGATTACTGAAGAAGAGTACGAAGCCGCTAAGAAAGAAGATATCAAGATGCGTCTGCGTTCATCGACTGCGATGAAGGGCGGCCACTTTACGGATTGGGTTCGTCAGCAGGTCATGCAGAAAGTCGGTGAGGAAGAGTTTCTCACTGAAGGTTTCCAGGTCGTGACGACTTTGGATTGGTCACTTCAAGAAAAAGCAGAATCAGCAGTTAATCGTCATGTAAAAGAATTGGATAAACGCCAAGGTTATAAAGGTGCTCAAGGAAACTTGGCCGAGGAAGCTTTGGTGCTGGCCGAGCTGGAGAAGCAACGTCAGAAGATCTACCGCGATTCTTCCTCTTATTTCTTCTTTGGCACTGATGGGACCAATAAGTTTGAATTCTCTTCAGTAGAAGACGAGTGGGAGAAACTACTCGAGGAATACAAAGGTGCTGAAGAAGGCCTTAATATTCGCTTCAAAAAAGACGTTGTCGTCGGTAACCGCACCGAAGACCGTCTTGTACCGTTGCTTAAAAAAGACAAGATCTACCCAGCGATCGTTTTAAGAGTCGATGATGCCCACAGAGCGATCTATGCCTCTGTCGGTGGCGCTCGCTTACTCATTGCAGAATCTGGTTTCAGCTGGGCCCACGCGCGTAAGTTGGATGAGGAGCCGAAATGGTTCCCGCCCGTCACTAAGCCCTCTACTATCTTGAAAGTCGGCGATCAGATCCAAGTGCGCATCACGGGCGAGAATCAAAACATTTGGCCCTTGCTGGCAGCGGACTTCAAAAAGAAACGCCTCGATGTGGGGCTCGTCAAAGAACTGCAGGCCCAGAAAATGGTGGTGGCAGAACTCGATCAGAAACCCGATGCCGAAGGCGCGTTCGTCGCTCTTGATCCACGCAACGGTAATGTCGTGACCATGGTAGGTGGTGTGGATTTTGCGAAGAGCCAGTTTAACCGTGCTGTCCAAGCTGCTCGTCAGCCTGGTTCATCTTTTAAACCTTTTATTTACGCAGCAGCTTTGGAAGAAGGCTATCACCCCAGCACGATTCTTCTCGATACTCCGCAAGCACTGGGTGGTGTTGATGACAGTTTAAGCTGGAAGCCACGTAACTACGACGGTGAGTTCATGGGGCCCATGACTTTCCGCAAGGCACTTGAAGTCAGTCGTAACATTCCTACAGTGAGAATTTTGCAGGGACTTGGTGTGAGTAAAGTCACTGCCTTTGCAGAAAGACTTGGTCTTCGTGCCACACTTCCGCGCGATATGAGTATCAGCCTCGGATCATTCGGCATCAGTCTCACCGAACTCGTGAAGGGCTACGCAGTCTTTGCCAACGGTGGCCGCAAAGTGAATTTGCACACCATCGTGTCTGTGAAAGATCGTAACGGAAATAAATACGACATTAGCGGTGAACTCAAAGGTGATTCTGTCACGGCGAGTGAGCCAACTACGCCTGCTCCAGAGGAGCCTTTGCCAGAGCCTAATCCCTTGCAAGAAAACCCATGGAAGATGCAGCTGAGTGATACACAGGTTTACGACCCTCGTTTGGCTCATATTGTGACTCGTCTTCTCCAAGGTGTTGTTCAATATGGAACAGCTACCGCCGCTCGGGGAATTTCTCCGAATATTGCCGGCAAGACGGGAACAACCAACAATTACGTTGATGCTCTCTTTGTGGGTTACTCCAGTACAATGGTCGCTGGCGCTTGGGTGGGGTTTGATAATAACCAACCGTTGGGCTACGGAGAGACGGGCGGTAAAACAGCATTACCGATCTGGATTGATTTCATGCAAGCGGCGACGGCGAAGTTCGGCGCTCCAGAATTCAACCAGCCTGAAGGCATCGTGAACATTTTGGTCAACAAAGAGACAGGCCGTCCGTTGGCCACAGGTGAAACCAATGGCTTTATGGAGAGCTTCGCCGAGGGAATGGATCCGCTTTCAGGCCCAGGTTCGCAAATCCAAGTGCCGTCCGTCGATGGTGAGACGGCCAAACCAGCGGCCCTCGAAGATGGCGACTACTACCGTAATCAGTAGGTCAGTTTTGCCGGGTCAGCGATTCTAAAAGTTCACGGCCTTTGTGCCGAAAAGTCAGGGAGAGCTTCAAGGAAGGACTCCCTATGACTTTGACTATTGATCGCCGCCTCCTCGCACTGCTGGCCTTTGTTATGGCCGCACATATTGCTTCGTTTTGGACGGAGCTTAGTAAGATTTCATTCAGCTCGCCAAAAACGGTGGAAGCACCGGCGATACAAGATATCAAAGTTAACATTGTACCTATGACGGCCGAGCAACTCGCGGGTTACAAAGCTCAGCAACAGATCGTACAAAACGATGCTACCGGTAAAGAAGAGAAGCCAAAGGACACAGCGTTCTTAGGCGAGAAAGACATGAGCTACCAGCGCCAGACTGTGGCCCGCAAAGTAGACACATTCAACAGAGCAGCGAAAGGAAGCGCCAAGCAAGACGCAACTCCGGATCAAGCTGTCAGTAAAACAGCGAAGCCATCGACACCAAAGAAGGCCCTCAAAGATTTGAAGTTCAGCGACTTTGGTCTAGCAGCTAAAGAAGTTCCTCAGATCGAACGTAAGCCCGCTTCTGTCGGCAAAGCCGGTGTCGCTAACGGCGATGAGAAGTCTCAGGGCCTTTCAAGTACTAATGATTATATTGAGCACGTGGCGTTGGGTGACTTCACCCAATTGAACACAGTCGAGTACAAGTATTACGGCTTCTTTGCCCGTATCCGCGGTAAACTCGAGCAGTTCTGGGGGCGCACGCTCCGTGAGAAAGCTGATTCAATCTATAAATCAGGTCGCACCATCGCAAGCGCGGACCAATATACAACAGCGCTCTCTATTACTTTGAATGCTCAGGGTGAAATCGTGGGCGTGAAGGTGAAGAGCTCAAGCGGTGTGCGTGAACTAGATGACGCCGCCATTGAATCATTTAATCAAGCTGGCCCATTTCCTAACCCACCATCTGGTTTGTTAGTGAATGGAACTGCAACGATTGAATGGGGTTTTGTAGTTAACTCTTAATCTATTGAGCGTTGGTGGAACGAAGGATGCCCTTTAGGCGATCAATTCCTTCCATCACAACGTAATCAGACCAGATCGAATCCAACTCACGGATTGCTTCAATCACTGAGAGCGCCGCTTGATCACGGGAGATCCCTTGCGAGTCGGCGAGCTGTGCAATTGAGCGGTTGAGATGTTCGATAACCGGCGAGTGGCAAAGCTTCATCAGACGTTCTTCATAAGAGTGAGAGATTTTTTTCTCTTTGCTCTTGATGATGGCGGTATTGAGAAGTTGGATCGATTCCATGCTTAGGCTTTTCCTCGGTCAGTTCAAATGCGGATGACAAACGGAAACGCAGTATCGTCATCCGACATGAGTTCGTAAAGCGAACTTCGCTTCATGAATAAAATTTTCTCTTATGAATTTTTAACTAGCGGTGTATTGGAATGAACGTAAATAAAAAGAAGAAAAACTCGGCGCGCGAGGCGCGCCGAGTGAAATTACGCAGAGGTTTGGCAGAACTGGTCGTAAGCTTCAGCCGTGAGAAGTTGGGCAATTTCTCCAGGATTTTTTACCTTGACTTTGATGAGCCACGCTTCATAAGCGCCTGCATTAATCTTTTCAGGTGATCCTTCTACATCATTATTTTTTGCAATCACTTCCCCAGATAGAGGAGCATAGAGATCACTGACGGACTTAATTGATTCAACTACGCCAAATGTGGCGCCTTGAGCGATGCTTGTGCCGACATCAGGAACTTCAGCGAAAACAATATCGCCGAGCGCTGACTGCGCGAAATCAGTGATACCGATCGTTGCGGTATCGCCTTCGATCAACACCCATTCGTGTTCTTTGGTGTACTTAAGATTTTTTGGAATTTGAGTCGACATTATTTATGTCCTCCTTGCACAAAGGCCTTACTAGTAGGTGTGGCGGCATATTTCTTCTGCCGAATATCAATAAAATATTTTTGGCCGGCTGTCACTTTATCAGCTTCAACGCGTGCGAGGGCCACACCTTGATTTAGAACAACTGACATCGTTCCTGAGGTCACAGTGCCAATGACTTTGTCCTCAGCATCGCACACAGCGTAGCCTTCGCGTGGAATGCCCTTCTCAACTAAGAGCTTCACAAGTTTAAAGCGAGGCTTATAACCATTGAGGGCCTCCTTACCGATGAACGCAGGCTTCGCTTGTTTCACTGTCCACCCTAAGGCTGCATCAAGAGGCGTGACTTCATCGTTGAGTTCGTGGCCATAAAGCGGATAACAAACTTCTAAACGCAAGACATCCCGTGAAGCGAGTCCGCAAGGGGTAACGCCGGCCTTCATGAAACCATCCCACAATTCGGCGATGGTGTTATGCCCGCCAAAAATTTCAAAGCCATCTTCACCGGTGTAACCCGTGCGTGCGAGAATAACAGGCTTGCCGAAACATTCACCTTCCCAAACAGAGTAGTATTCCATGTTAGGAAGCTGAGGAATAAACGTGCGAAGAGTGGCTTCTGTCTGTGGACCTTGTAGTGCCAACAGCGAGTAATCATTTGATTGGTTGGTGAATTTCACATTGAACTTACCAACGTGAGATTTCATCCATGTGAAGTCTTTTTCGATGTTTGATGCGTTCACGCAAATCAATAGACGTTGAGGTGCGAGCTTATAAACGATGAGGTCATCAATCACAGTGCCGTTTTCACGACAAAGTGGTGAGTAGATGGCCTTGCCCATCGGCGCTTCTTGAATGTTATTGGTTACAAGATGATCCACAAAAGCGATGGCATCAGGGCCTTCAGCAAAAAACTCGCCCATATGCGATACATCAAAGACGCCGACTTTCTGGCGCACAGCAAGCACTTCATCTTTCACTGATGTGTACTGCACCGGCATGTCCCAACCAGCGAAATCCACGATCTTAGCTTTGAGATCCACATGTTTTTGGTACAGAGAGGTTCTCTGAGTCATACATTTTCCTTTTGATTCTGGGCCGCTGTGAGCAAATTCTCGATCAACGACAAAACGGTCATGGGCCCCACACCGCCTGGAACTGGCGTGATGGCCGCCACAACAGGCTGCACAGAATTGAAATCACAATCACCCACAAGTTTGCCTTCAGCATTTTTGTTCATGCCGACATCAATCACAACTGTTTTGCGAGCCGGGTCGAAGTGTTGTGCAGTTAAGAGATTCATTTTGCCCACAGCAGAAACCACAATATCCGCGCGTCGTGTGTGCTCAGCGAGATCCCCGGTTCCGGAGTGACACATCGTAACCGTTGCACCTGCCAAATTTAAAAGCAGTGACATAGGCTTACCGACGATCTGGCTGCGACCAATCACCACCGCTGTTTTTCCCTTCACATCGATTTTATAGTGTTTGAGCAAAGACATCACACCCTTAGGGGTGCAAGGCAGAAGGGATTTATCGTGAACGCGACCCAAATAAAGATTCGCTGTGTTGGTGGGATGAAAACCATCCACATCTTTATGTGCGTCCACCAGAGCTTCAAGCTTCAAACTGGCACTTTCACCATAAACAGGAAGTTGAATGATACAGCCATGCACAGAAGGGTCTGTGTTGATGCTGTTCATCGCCTCAAGAAAATCTGTCGCCGAAGTTGAAGGGGGTAGCTGACGTAGCTCAAAACTTGCGCCGACTTTTTCGCACAGCTTACGTTTGTTGGTGATGTAACTGAGGGACGCAGGATTATCGCCCACCAGAACAACCACAAGTTTGGGTGTGATTCCTTGGGCTTTCAAGCGACTGCAAAGCTGCTGCATTTCGGGGATGCGAACATCGACGAGCGGTTGGGCTTTCAGCAACAGCGTCATAGGATCTTTTTTCGAAGGTGGAGTTCGTCCTCATCCTAGTCTTTGACTAGTGCTTTTGCTAGAACTGTCCTCATGAAAGCTATGTTTTACGTCGCCCTCGGCATGCAGCTTTTCGGTATGGCCGCGGTAGGGCTTTGTCTTTTCGCAGGTATTCGTGACGGAGATTACGGCCGCATTGAATTGGCCCAACTCGTTATCGGTTCATTTGCGTTCTACGTCGGCACTTATCTCAAAGGTAAGTACGCTGGTTCTTAGTGTGGACGAACGCCGCACAGTGCTGATCTAATCAATAGTAATGAAAGTCTTAGCGATCGATCCTGGATCTGTGTGCGCTGGTTACGCAGTTTGCGAACTGAATGGTCGCAAAATGAGTTACATCACTTCCGGCGTTTTGCGCTTCAATGCGAAAGACGATTTCCTCGAGAGAATAAAATTTATTTACGAAGAGTCTTTGCGTCTCCTCAAGGAGCACGCGCCGGATGAAGTCGCCCTAGAGGGTTTGATCTACGTGAAATCTCCCACGTCATTGATGAAACTTGCTCAAGCACGGGGAGCGATGCTTGCCGCTCTCACGCAAACAGGTTGCCGTATTTTTGAATACGCGCCCACCGCGGTGAAAGCCACTGTGGCGGGTCATGGTGGGACTGACAAAGAAGGGATGCAAAAACTTTTGCGCCTTTATATGGGACCCATCGAATTCAAAACTCATGACGAATCTGATGCTTTGGCGATTGCCCTCTGCCATCTCTTGCAGAAGACCTCGGCCGTTCCTACAATGCCGAAAACTAAAAGCGCGAAAAAAGGTCGAGGCATGAGCGCCTCCCTGGCCCATCGTGTGAAGGATATGAATCCATGATCGGTTATATCGAAGGTAATGTTGTATCCAGTGAACCTCAGCGCATCATTGTGCTCACAGCGCAGGGTTTGGGTTACGAAGTGCATGTGCCAACGGCGCATTTACCAGGGAAAAACGTCGCTCTTTTCACCACGCACATCGTGCGCGAAGACGCACAATCTCTCTTTGGTTTCCTCACGTTAGATGAAAAGCGTCTATTTGAGATGTTGATTGATGTGAATGGCATTGGCCCCAAAAGTGGCTTTGCCCTCATCGCTCATCTTGGACACGCGGGCGTGATTCAAGCGATCAGTTTAGAAAACG
Source organism: Halobacteriovoraceae bacterium (assembly GCA_040377215.1). Classification (GTDB taxonomy): domain Bacteria; phylum Bdellovibrionota; class Bacteriovoracia; order Bacteriovoracales; family Bacteriovoracaceae; genus UBA6144. The sequence continues at coordinate 18,185 of JBEIPE010000005.1, read as the reverse complement.
CCAACATGCTCAAAGAAGCTCCCGGCGTGGGTAAAAAAAGCGCCGAGCAAATCGTGCTTTCGTTAAAAGACAAAGTCGCGAAGTTAGGCGGCGGCTTTTCATTACCGCTGGGTAAAATGGAAGGCAAAAAAGCTCCGATGGATACCGCCCTTTCTCGCCTGATGGGCGAGACGTTGCAGGCCTGCACGGAGCTTGGTTATAAAGAGCAGCAAGTCCTGCCAGTGATGAACAAACTCATGAGTGAAAAAGATTATCAAAACGCTGAAGACCTCCTGAAGGGTCTCTTGCGTGAGTTGAGGTAAGTATGGATCGTGTCGTTTCTGGTGCCACCGATCATACTGAGCGCGAGCAAGAAGCGGGCCTGCGTCCGAAAACCTTTGATGAGTACGTAGGCCAAGAAAAAGTCGTCGCTAATATTTCAGTCATGGTTGAGTCGGCTAAAATTCGTCACGCTGCCATGGACCACGTGCTGCTTTCTGGCCCTCCAGGTCTCGGGAAAACCTCTCTCGCGATGTTGATTGCCGGCGCACTTGGTTCAGAGATGCATCTCGTTTCAGGACCAGCGATTGAAAAGAAAGGCGATCTCGCCGCTGTCCTCACCAATCTCAAGCCTAACGATGTTCTCTTTATCGATGAAATTCATCGCATGCACATTGCTGTCGAAGAGATTCTTTATTCGGCGATGGAAGATTTTCGACTGGATATTCTCATTGGCCAGGGCGCCAGTGCGCGCACCATGCAGATTGATTTGCTCCCTTTCACATTGATCGGAGCCACCACTCGCTCGGGCTTATTGTCGAATCCATTGCGTGACCGTTTCATGGCGCATCTCACTTTTGATTATTACCCGGCAGAAACTTTGGCAAAAATCATTGCCGCCAATGCTGTGAAGCTCTCGATGGATCTCAGTGCTGATTCAAAGTTTGAAATCGCTCGTCGTGCCCGTGGAACTCCTCGGATCGCCAACCGTATTCTTCGCCGCGTGCGCGACTACACACTGGTGGCACGTAAGACGACGGCTGAGCTGGCCGATGTGCAAAAAGCTCTACAACTCATGGACATTGATGAGTTAGGTCTCGATTCAATGGATCGCAAAATCCTCCAAGTCATGAAGCAGTACTATAGCGGAGGTCCTGTGGGTATCGAGGCTTTGAGTGCGACTTTGGGTGAAGACAAACAAACCATCGAAGAAGTGTACGAGCCCTATCTCTTAAAACAGGGCCTTATCTTGAGAACCCCAAGAGGGAGAGTGTTGTCTGAAGAGGCCACTCGTCACCTCGAAAGCCGTTGACCGTAAGAGTCAAGAATCGTACAACGTGCACTATTTTCTCAGGGTTTTTGAAGCCTAAATGGTCTATAATAGCCCTTAGCTCTCAACTTAATTGAGTTAAGTCATGATTTATCAGCGCACATTGGCCAAAGAAGTAAAAGTCACCGGGATCGGCCTGCATTCAGGGCGCAAGGTTACTATGCGCGTTCAACCGGCCGACGCTGATTACGGTTTTCAATTTCAACGCACCGACATTCCTGGCTCACTTCCTATGCGTGCAGATGCTCGCAGCGTAGGTGCAACAGAAAACGCCACGACCATAGGCCAGGGCCGCGAGGCCATCCACACGGTAGAGCACTTGCTCGCCGTACTCTACGGTCTTGGTATCAACAACGCTCACATCGAAATTGATGGCCCAGAAGTTCCTATCATGGACGGCTCTGGCGCTTCTTTCGTGTTCCTCTTGAAGGAAACGGGCATTCGCAATCTCAACAAATCAAAAAAATTCATCGTCATCCTCGACACAGTTCGCGTTGAGAAAGACGGCAAATGGGCGCAGTTCGATCCGCATCCTACTTTGTTGATCGACTCAACCATCGTATTCGCTCACCCTGTAATCAAAACTCAGCGTGAAATCTTTGATTTCACCTGTGAGAACTTCATTAACGAGATCGCTCGTGCACGTACTTTCGGTTTCGCCCGAGACGTGGACATGCTCAAGCGCAAAGGCCTGATTAAAGGCGGCTCGCTAGATAACGCCATCGTGATGGATGACTTCAAAGTCATCAATCCTGAAGGTCTGCGCTTCGGTAACGAGTTCGTGCGTCACAAAATTCTCGATACTCTTGGTGACGTGAGCCTTTTGGGTCATGAGATCGCCGGCAAAATCACGACCTTCAAATCCGGCCACAATCTTCATAATTTGCTGTGCCGCAAGCTTCTCGACACCCCAGCAGCTTTTGAAATCGTCTCAGCTTCAAACTTGAAAGCTGAAGTTCGCGATGCCTTCAAGCTCCCGCAGGGCATCGCCATCGCTCACTAACTTTGCCAAAAACCCATCTGTCGCGGTAAACCTGATGGGGACATCAGGAGAGTCATCACATGCGTTTATCTCAAGGCTTTTGGCAGACATACAAAGAAACACCTAACGACGCTGAGATTCCCTCTCACCAGTTGATGATGCGTGCAGGTCTCATTCATAAGACCGCCGGTGGTCTCTACACTTACCTCCCGATGGCGTTTCGTTCGATCAAAAAGATTGAAAAAATCGTGCGCGAAGAGCTCGATCGTATTGGCTGTTATGAAGTGCAGATGAGTGTCATCACTCCAGCCGAACTGTGGAAAGAAACTGGTCGCTGGGAGGCCATGGGCCCCCAGATGTTGCGGATTAAAGATCGTGCTGAGCGCGAGCTTTGCGTGAGTCCTACCAATGAAGAAACGGTCACGGACGTTTTCCGCAAGACCATCAATTCATACAAACAATTGCCGGTTTGCCTGTACCAAATCAATACCAAGTTCCGTGATGAGATCCGACCTCGCTTTGGTTTGTTGCGTGGCCGTGAATTCACAATGAAGGATGCTTACAGTCTCCATATGGATAAAGACTGTTTGAATGCCTTCTACGAGAAAATGTACGGCGCTTACGTCGCTATTTTTAAACGCATGGGCCTGGATTTTATCGTGGTAGAAGCCGACGGCGGCGCCATGGCCGCAGGTGGCGCCAAGACTCACGAATTCCAGCTCGTCGCAGACATCGGTGAAGATACGCTCGTGACAGTTCCAGCAACTGGTTATGCTGCCAACATTGAAAAAGCTCCTACTCAACGCTTGGGCCTTAAGCCTCAAGCGGCGAGTGAACTGACGAAGTTCTCCACACCTAATCAGAAAACCTGTGAAGAAGTCGCGGCCGCTCACGGCTTGGACATCACTCACACGCTTAAAGCCTTGGTGATGCAGGTGATTCGTGGGGAAAAGACCCATTATTATATGGTGATGCTCTTGGGTGATGATCAGCTCAACGAAGTTAAATTTAAAAACGCCATGGCCGCAGACCACGCTCGTCCGGCCCAGGCCCACGAGCTCGAGAAGCTTGGTCTTATTAAAGGCTTTATGGGCCCGACAGTTGAAGTTCAAGGCCTCTCGGTGGTCTATGACCTCACCGTCGACATGAATAGCTCGTACGTCGTCGGCGCTAACGAGGCCGAACATCATATGAAAGGCTTTGTTCCGTCTCGCGACACCAAAGGCAATGTGAAATCTCTCGACCTCCGTCTCGCGAAAGAGGGCGATGTCATGAATGGTCAGCCCATCGTGATGAAAAAAGGGATCGAAGTCGGTCACGTCTTCCAGCTTGGTGACAAATACACCAAGAGCATGGGCGCCACTGTTCTCAATGCCCAAGGCAAGGCCATCACTCCATTGATGGGTTGCTACGGTATTGGCACAACTCGCACGCTCGCAGCGGCTATCGAGCAGAACCATGACCAAGACGGCATAATCTGGCCGGCGGCCATTGCTCCTTACGATGTATATTTCGGTGTGATTGCCAAATCCGATGAAACGAAAAAAGTAGCAGAAGAAATTTACCAAATGTTCCTTGCTGCAGGTATCGAAGTTCTTTACGACGATCGCGGTATGGGTCCGGGCGGAATGTTCAAAGATGCCGACCTCATGGGGCTGCCTTGTCGTGTTGTCCTCGGTGAACGTGACTTCGCTGCGACCGGTGAAATAGAAATCAAAGTCCGCAAGACTGGCGAAACGCTCAAGGTTCAAAAGAACGCTCTTGTAGCAACCTTGAAAGAAAAACTTCAATCGTTAGGGAAGTGGGCGTGAACGATCTCATCATCGGTAGCCACTCTATTGCAGCAGCTCTGCTCAACCCTCGTCGTGCCTTCATTGAATTGTGGGCCACTGACGACGGCTGGAGTGATTTTTTAAAGCGCACCAAGATTGATACGCGTAAGTTGAAAATTCAGCCGCGCTTATTGGCCCCTCATGCTTTTCAAGAAACCGCCCGCGAACTCTACCAAGAGAATGACGTCGAATTTCAACGTGTCCCCGGTGGTGTTCTTCTCGTAGCAACACCACTTGAGACTTATGATCCAGGTTGGTTGCGCCAAAAAATTCAAGACAGTCCAAAGTTGAGAGTTCTGGCCCTCGACCAAATCTCTGACGTGAATAACGGAGCTGCTATTCTCAGGACGGCGAGCTTCTTTGGTGTCGACGTGGTTGTTCTTCCGCAAGAACGTTCTTTTGGTATGACTCCAGGTTTTTTCCGTATTGCCTCGGGCGCTTCTGAATATCTGACGATCGTTCGATCTGCTCACCTCACTCGCACCATAGCTCTGATGCGCGAAGAGGGGATGGAAGTGTGGGGACTTTCGGAACATTCGGAAAATCCACTTACGGCCGAAGATCTGGCCCAACCTAAAATTTGTTTGGTGCTAGGCTCCGAAGACGATGGTCTCTCTAACGGCGTCTTGCGCGCTGTATCTAAGACGCTTTCTTTGAGTTCTCAGGGCTCAATTAAGTCTTTGAATGTCTCGGCGGCAGCGACCCTCGCACTGCAGCTGTGCTTTCCCGCTCGGCCCCAATAGTTTGTCCTTGCAAACGTAAGGCCTCACCATTATAAATTTGAAACTCATTTAGCTTGAAACTCTTTGAGATGTGCTGCTCTAGCTCAGTTGGTAGAGCATCGGTTTTGTAAACCGACGGTCGCAGGTTCGACTCCTGTGAGCAGCTCCATAAAAAAAGTGGCGTGGTTCCCGAGTGGCTAAAGGGAGCAGACTGTAAATCTGCCGGCGTCAGCCTTCGGTGGTTCGAATCCGCCCCACGCCACCATTTTTTAAATGTTTGCGGGTGTAGCTCAGTTGGTAGAGCGCCAGCCTTCCAAGCTGGAAGTCGAGAGTTCGAGCCTCTTCGCCCGCTCCATTTGAAATGATTGTGAAGGTTTGAGCTCACTTGGCTCAGTGGTAGAGCACTTCCTTGGTAAGGAAGAGGTCTCGAGTTCGATCCTCGAAGTGAGCTCCATCTTCCCAATCGACGGTTGTAGTAATTTTTTATTTGTCAGTGGAAGGGTCCTGAAGCATACTCGGGACGCTCTCACTAATACGCTTTAATAACGCACTTTTCTGGACACTTCTGAAGGAGACCTCTCATGGCTAAGGAAAAATTTGACCGTAGTAAGCCACACGTCAACATCGGTACCATCGGTCACGTTGACCACGGCAAAACCACATTGACTGCTGCTATCACTATGACGATGGCAAAAAAATACGGCGGCGCTGCTAAGTCTTACGCAGATATCGATTCTGCTCCAGAAGAGAAAGCACGCGGTATTACCATCAATACAGCACACGTTGAATACTCAACAGCTAACCGTCACTACGCACACGTTGACTGCCCAGGACACGCTGACTATGTGAAGAACATGATCACCGGTGCTGCTCAGATGGACGGCGCAATCTTGGTTGTAGCTGCAACTGACGGCCCTATGCCACAAACTCGTGAGCACATCCTCTTGGCTCGCCAAGTAGGTGTTCCTGCTCTCGTAGTATTCATGAACAAAGTTGATATCGCTGACGCCGAATTGGCTGAATTGGTTGAAATGGAAATTCGTGAACTTCTCTCTAAATACCAATACCCAGGTGACGATATTCCTATCGTCAAGGGTTCAGCTCTTGCTGCTGTTGAAGGCACAAACGCTGCTTTGGGTGAAGAAGCCATCGTAAAATTGATGGAAGAAGTTGACCGTTACATCCCAACTCCTACTCGTGACGTTGATAAAGCGTTCTTGATGCCGGTTGAAGACGTATTCTCGATCTCTGGTCGCGGTACAGTTGTAACTGGTCGTATCGAGCGCGGTATCGTTAAGGTCGGCGAAGAAATCGAAATCATCGGTATCCGTGAGCCGTCTAAGACGACTGTAACTGGTATCGAAATGTTCCGTAAGCTCCTCGACGAAGGTCAAGCTGGTGACAACGCCGGTATCCTTCTCCGCGGTACTAAGCGTGAAGACATCGAGCGCGGCCAGTGTTTGATCAAGCCGGGCACAGTTAAGCCACACACTAAGTTCCGTTGCGAAGTTTATATCCTCACTAAAGATGAGGGTGGTCGTCACACTCCTATCTTCAAAGGCTACCGTCCTCAGTTCTACTTCCGTACAACTGACGTGACTGGCGCAATCACTTTGAATGATGGCGTAGAAATGATCATGCCGGGTGACAACACTTCTTTCGGTGTTGAATTGATCGCTCCAGTAGCGATGGAAAAAGGTCTCCGCTTCGCGATTCGCGAAGGTGGCCGTACCATCGGTGCCGGTACTGTATCTGACATCTTGGCTTAATTAGTTCGTTTGAAGCCAACCAGGTCTTAACCACCTGGTTGGCTTTTTTTTTGTTCTTCGGGTGAATAGCTCTAATGGTTAGAGCGAGTGATTCCAAATCACTAGGTTGGGGGTTCGAGTCCCTCTTCACCCGCCACTTTCCCTTGGTGCGCGGCAGCACGAAATCAAAAGTGGACAAACCCGCCGAATTTTCATAATTGTTCCTTTTGCAAAAATTGAGGGTTCTCTCATGTCTGTGACTTCGACTAACGAAGGCAAGAAGTGGATTCAAGCCAGCTTGGCTATATCCTGTATCTTCTTAGGCTACGTAATCATTTCTTTTTTCGAGAAAATGGCTGAGTGGTTCTTACTTGAATCAAAGATCCCATATTTCATCGTTTTCTCTAACGTCATCGGTGTTGTCGTCGGTTTAGCAACATACGTGTTGATCCTTCGTAACCCGATCTCATCTGAATTCTTGAAAGATGTTTACCAAGAGATGGTGAAAGTGGTTTGGCCTGACCGTAATCAGACTTGGAAATACACAGTACTCATCATGATTGGTGTCACCATCATGGGCTTCGTGTTCGGCTTCTTTGACTTTGGTGCAAATTTTCTTTTAGGCCTCATTAATAAATAAGACGAAGACTTAAATATGACTGAACAAGTACAGACAGAAGAAAAGAAACTTGCAGCTGGGGATACTCCAGACTTCAAGTGGTACGTAGCTCACGTCCTAAGCGGATTTGAGAACCGTGTTTCTAAAACGCTCAAAGAGCGCATCGTTAACCACAGCATGACTGAGTTCTTCGCGGACATCCTTGTTCCTGAAGAAAGCGTTATCGCCAACGTGAACGGTAAAAAACGTAGCATGAAGAAGAAATTCTTCCCGGGCTACATCATCATCAAAATGGTGATGAATGATAAAACTTGGCACTTGGTGAAAGACACCGACAAGATCACCGGTTTCATCGGCGGCACTAAAGAGAAGCCAATGCCTATCAGCGATGATGAAGCAGCAGCTCTCACGAACTCAATGGTCGACGGATTCAAGCGCACTCGTAGCGTTGCTAACTTCTCTGAAGGCGACAGCGTGAAAGTGATCGAAGGACCGTTTGCATCGTTCGTAGGTGTCGTAGAAGCGATTAGCGACAAAGGTAAAGTGAAGGTTCAGGTTTCTATCTTCGGTCGTCCGACCCCTGTAGAACTCGAATTCTCACAAGTAGAAAAAGTTAACTAATAACTAACGGGAGACACCACTTTAGGTGTCGCTAGTACCGAGGAGAAACTATGGCCAAGAAAGTAGTTGGTTTCATCAAATTGCAGATTCCAGGCGGAAAAGCCAACCCGTCACCACCAATCGGCCCAGCGTTGGGTCAGAAAGGTGTGAACATTATGGAATTCTGTAAGGCATTCAATGCTCGTACACAGAAAGACAACGGTGTGACTCTTCCGACGATCATCACTGTTTACTCTGACCGTACGTTCACCTTCATTACGAAGACCCCACCGGTCACGTACTTGGTGAAAGACAAGATTAAACTCGAGTCTGGCTCTAAGAAGCCTGGTCACGAAGTGGCCGGTACTGTGCAAGAGAAAGTTGTTGAAGAAGTGGCGAAGGTAAAAATGCCGGACATCACTGCTGCATCAATGGACGCTGCAAAACGCACAGTTGAAGGTTCTATCCGCTCTATGGGTTTGAATCTCGCTTACAAAGAACACACTAAGAAATAACGGGAGATCTCTTCGGAGATCGTTTGAACCGAAAGGATGAAAAAATGAAAAAACCATCACGCAAATACGTAGATGCTTCAAAGAAAGTTGAGCGCACAAAGCTCTACACAGTCACTGAAGCTGTTACTTTGCTCAAGACTGTAACTTACGCAAAATTCGACGAGACTGTTGATCTCGCTTTCCGCTTGGGTGTTGACCCTCGCCACGCTGACCAAATGGTTCGCGGTGCGATCGTTATGCCTGCCGGTACTGGTAAGAAGACAACTGTTGTCGTGATCACTGCTGGCGAAAAGATTAGCGAAGCTGAAAAAGCCGGCGCTGACGTTGTAGGCGGCGAAGACATCATCAACAAAATCGCTGGCGGCTGGATGGATTTCGACCGCGTAATCGCAACTCCCGACATGATGGGTAAGATCGGTAAGATCGCTCGTATCTTGGGCCCACGCGGTTTGATGCCTAACCCGAAGCTTGGCACAGTAACCAACGATATCGAGAAAGCTGTTAAAGAACAGAAAGCCGGTAAAGTTGAGTACCGTACAGACAAGAACGGTATCGTTCACGTTCCAATCGGCAAGAAGTCGTTCACTGTTGAACAGCTTTCTGAAAACATGAAAGCCGTTTGCGGCGCGATTTTCCGCGCGAAACCGGCTTCATCTAAAGGCACATACGTTAAGTCACTTACGATGAGTGCGACGATGAGCCCAGGCATCAAGATCGATGCTGCGGACGCTGCGAACTTTTCTGCTTAATTAGTACTGTTTTTACCACGAAGGGGTTGAAGACAGCCGGTTTCTTCTTAATCGAAGAGTAAAGCCTGCCGAAACTCCCCTCCGCAATTTTTAGGAGGATCTAGATATGATGACACGTGCAGAAAAAGACGTTGTTGTTGCCTCCTTGAAGGAGAAAATCGAGAAGTCGCAAGCCGTCTTCTTGACCAATCTCGTGGGTATCCCTTCGAACGATGCTGTACGCATTCGTAAGAACGTCCGCGATGCAAAAGGGTTCATGGCTATCACCAAGAACACCTTGTTTGCTCGCGCCGCTGTAGGGACATTCGCAGAGCCTCTTCTCAAGGATCTTACAGGTAACAATGCTGTCGCTTTCGCTTACGACGATGCAGCTGCTGTTGCAAAAGCCGTAAACGATGCAACCGGCGAATATGAAAATATCGTCGTGATTAAAGGCGGTATGCTTGGCTCACAAAAGCTAAGTAAGGCCGAAGTCGTTGCTTTGGCTAAGTTGCCAAGCCGCGATCAAATGTTGGGAACATTGCTTGCTACATTCAATGCCCCAGTTTCTGCCTTTGCTCGCGTATTGTTCGCGATCAATGAACAGAAAGAAAAACAAAACGCTTAATTTTATAAAAGTTTAAGGAGCTTCCCATGTCTATCACTAACGACCAATTGATCGAACACGTATCTAAAATGTCAGTTCTCGACCTCGCTAACTTGGTTAAAGAGCTCGAAACTAAATTCGGTGTATCTGCTGCTCCAGTAGCGGTTGCTGGCGGCGCTGCTGCTGCAGGCCCAGCTGCTGAAGAGAAAACTGAATTCACAGTTGTTCTTTCAGACAAAGGTGCTTCACCAATCAACGTTATTAAAGAAGTTCGCGCAATTACAGGCCTCGGCTTGAAAGAAGCGAAAGACCTCGTTGAAGGCGCACCTAAGACTGTTAAAGAAGGCGCGACTAAAGACGAAGCTGCAGAAATCAAGAAGAAGCTTGAAGCTGCTGGCGCGAAGGTCGAAGTTAAGTAATTCCGTTCTCGGTTTGAGATTTTTAATGGAAGCGTGCCCTAAAAGCGCGCTTCCATTTTTGCGTTTCTAATTAAGCGTCGTCTTAGAAGTATTGAGGAGTCAGCAATGACAAAAGTTTTCGCACCTAACGCCTGGACGCGGAGAAGTTTCAGTAAGAACGACTACGTTATCTCTCCCCCCAGCCTCATGAAGTTGCAGATCAGCTCTTATGAGGATTTCTTGCAGAAGGATATTCCTCCTGCAAAACGTGAAGACAAAGGCCTCCAAGCTGTCTTCAAGTCTATTTTCCCTATCTTTGACTTTAACAAAACCGTCTCTCTCGAGTTTGTGTCATACACACTTGAAGAGCCCAAATATAACGTAGCTGAATGCCGCTCACGCGGTATGTCTTACGAGTCACCACTGAAGGTGACTGTGCGCTTGATTTTCTACGATCTCAATAATGAGAAAGAAGATGGCACTCGCACGATCTCATCGATCAAAGAACAAGAAGTTTACTTGGGTAACATCCCGTTGATGGCGCCAACTGGCTCATTCATCTTCAACGGAACTGAGCGCGTAATCGTATCTCAGTTGCACCGTTCACCTGGTATTATCTTTGAACACGACTCAGGCAAGAAGCACTCATCTGGTAAGCTCTTGTACTCAGCTCGTATCATTCCTCATCGTGGCTCATGGCTCGATTTCGAATTCGATCACAAAAACATTCTTTACGCTCGTATCGATCGTAAACGTAAGTTCCACGCTACTGTTGTTCTCAAAGCAATGGGCTACAGCGTTTCTGACTTGCTTAAAGCCTTCTATCCTCTCGAAACACTCCATCTCTCTGAAAAGAGCTACGAGCGAGAGTTGGATTTCGACCTTTTGACTGGCGCGCGCGTTGAGGACGACATCGTTCATCCGAAGACTGGCGAAGCGATCATCAAGAAAGGCAAGAAGATCACGAAAGCTGCCGTTCAGAAGTTGAAGCAGTCAGGTATGAAGACTCTTCCAGCGAAGCTTGAAGATGTGGTTGGCAAAGTTGTGGCTGACGATATTTTCGACAAAGCGACTGGTGAAGTTCTCGTGGCTGCTAACGAAGCTTTGACTGAAGCTAAGATTTTCGAATTGATCAAAGCTGGTAACAAAAAAGTTCAAGTTATCTACATCGATAACGTCAACTACAGTGACCAGATCCGCAACACCTTGTTCCTCGATAAGACCAACGCGACAGAAGAAGCTCTTCTGAAAGTGTTTGAACGCTTGCGTCCAGGTGAGCCTCCTACATTGGAAGCTGCTGAAACATTGTTCAACGGTTTGTTCTTCACTCCAGCTAAATACGATCTTTCTCGTGTAGGCCGTATGAAGATCAACTACAAGTTCGGTCTCGATATCCCTGTTGAGAACACCATTCTCACTAAAGACGATATCTTGATGACTGTTAAGTACTTGGTTGATTTGAACAACGGTAAGGGCCAAGTCGACGATATCGATCACTTGGGTAACCGCCGTGTTCGCGCAGTTGGTGAGCTTCTTGAGAACCAATTCCGTGTAGGTTTGGTTCGTATGGAACGCGCAGTGAAAGAGCGTATGTCGATCCAAGAACTCGACACCATGATGCCGCACGATTTGGTAAACCAAAAGCCAGTTGCAGCTGCCATTAAAGAATTCTTCGGTTCAAGCCAATTGTCTCAGTTTATGGATCAAACCAACCCATTGTCTGAAGTCACGCACAAGCGTCGTCTTTCAGCTCTCGGCCCAGGCGGTTTGACTCGTGAGCGCGCTGGTTTCGAAGTTCGTGACGTACACGCCACTCACTACGGTCGTATGTGCCCGATCGAAACTCCAGAGGGACCAAACATCGGTTTGATCACTTCTCTTTCTACGTACGCAAAAGTTTCTGAATACGGCTTCATTGAGACTCCTTACCGAGTCATCAACGAAGATCGTTCTATCGAGAAAAAAGTTCGCTACTTCTCTTCATTCGAAGAAGAAGGGAAGATCATTGCTCAAGCTGACCGCGCGTCTATCAAAGACAACAAAGTCGCTGGCCACATGATCCCAGCTCGTAAACAGGGTGAACTTGCCCTCGTTGACGCATCTGAAGTGGATTTGATGGACGTTTCTCCATCTCAAATGATTTCGATCGCAACGTCTTTGATTCCATTCCTCGAGCACGATGACGCCAACCGTGCCTTGATGGGATCAAACATGATGCGCCAAGCGGTTCCTGTAATCAAAACTGACGCTCCTATCGTAGGAACTGGTATTGAAAACGTTATCGCTCACGACTCAGGAGCGATCCTGGTTGCTGAACACGATGGCCGCGTGATCTTCGTCGACTCAAACCGTATCGTTATCCAACGTGATAGCTTTAAGGAAGACGAGTCTGGCGTAGATATCTACAAACTCGTTAAGTATCAGCGCACCAACCAAAACACCTGTGCCAACCAACGTGCTCTCGTTAAAGAGGGTGATGTTGTTCGCTTGGGCGACGTTATTGCCGACGGTCCAGCTACCCAATATGGTGACTTGGCGCTTGGTCACAACGTTCTCGTGGCATTCATGCCATGGGGTGGTTACAACTACGAAGACTCGATCCTCATCTCTGAAAAGATGTTGGCTCAAGACGTATTCACAACCGTCCACATCGAAAACTACGAAGTGGAAGCTCGTGATACGAAGCTCGGCAAAGAAGAGATCACTCGCGATATTCCAAACGTTTCTGAAGAGGCCCTCAAAGACCTCGACGAAGCCGGTATCATCCGCGTGGGCGCGATCGTAAAACCAGGAGATATCTTGGTTGGTAAGATCACTCCAAAAGGTGAGACTCAACTTTCTCCAGAAGAGAAGCTTTTGAAAGCGATCTTCGGTGATAAAGCTGGCGACGTTAAGGATACCTCTTTGCGCGTTCCTTCATCGGTTCGCGGTACCGTCATTGATGCCCACGTGTTCACACGTGAAGGTGTTGAACTCGACGCTCGCTCTAAAGCGATCATCGAGCGCGAAACCACATTGGTTCGTCGTGATGAGAACATCGAAGTTAAAGCTATCCAACGTTCAGCGATTAAGAAGATCGCAGAAATGCTCGGCGGCGCAATCATCGAAGACAAACTCGTCTCTGAAGATGGCGCTACTGAGTTGTTGAAGAAAGGCACTAAGATCACTGAAGAAGTGCTTTACGGCATTCCTTTCGAATTGATTGGTTACCTCCCGCTCAAAGCTGAGCAGGAAGAACGTCTCTCTGAATACTTCGCTGATATCCGCAACCGTATTAATCGCGTTCGCTCAAAAGCCAACGAGCAAATCGCTAAGCTCCACAAGGGCGACGAATTGCCTCCAGGCGTGATTAAGAAAGTCGTCGTTTACATCGCCATCAAGCGTAAGCTTCAGGCCGGTGATAAAATGGCGGGGCGCCACGGTAACAAAGGTGTTATCTCACGCGTTCTTCCTCTCGAAGATATGCCTTACATGGCAGATGGCGCTCCGGTTGAAATCGTATTGAACCCACTTGGCGTTCCATCACGTATGAACATCGGTCAGCTTTTCGAATTGCACTTGGGTTGGGCCGGTCGTGGATTGGGCGAGAAGATCGCTACCATGATGGAGCAAAAACAAGACATCGCACGTTTGAAAGATTTGTTGAGCAAAATCTACAAATCACCAGAAGCCGATGCTTGGTTGAAGAAAGCCAAAGACGAAGAAGTTAACCGTTTGGGTGAGCAGCTTCACACAGGCGTTCGCTTCGCAAGTCCAGTGTTCGACGGTGCAACTGAGGAAGACATTGAAGAAATGTTGGAGCTCGCTGACCTCGATCGCAGTGGTAAGACGACATTGTTCGACGGCATCACAGGTGAAGCCTTCTCTGAAGAAGTAACCGTGGGCTCAATGTACATGTTGAAACTTCACCACTTGGTGGATGAAAAAATTCACGCACGTTCTACTGGTCCTTACTCGCTCGTTACTCAGCAGCCGTTGGGTGGTAAAGCGCAGTTCGGTGGTCAGCGTCTCGGGGAAATGGAAGTTTGGGCACTTGAAGCATACGGTGCTGCTTACACACTCCAAGAGTTCTTGACTGTTAAGTCGGATGACGTCGTGGGCCGCACACGCATGTACGAGTCAATCGTCAAGGGTGAGCAAGTCCTCGAACCAGGTCTCCCAGAGTCTTTCAACGTCTTGATCCGCGAGCTTCAGGCTCTCGCTCTTGATGTGAAACTCGAAGAGCCGAACACAGAAACTATTCTTTAAGGATCGCTGAGAGGAGCTTAAGTTACATGAAAGACTTACTTAACTTTTTTGATAAGCCCAAAGACCCAGTCAGCGTTCAAGCTATCTCTATTAAGATGGCGAGCCCTGACACAATTCGTGAATGGTCATTTGGCGAAGTGAAGAAACCAGAAACGATCAACTACCGGACATTTAAGCCGGAACGTGATGGTCTTTTCTGTGCAAAGATCTTCGGCCCAATCAAAGACTACGAATGCATCTGCGGTAAATACAAGCGTATGAAACACCGTGGTGTGGTTTGTGAGAAGTGTGGCGTAGAAGTCACTCTCTCTAAAGTCCGCCGCGAGCGTTGTGGGCATATTGAGCTCGCAACTCCAGTTGCACACATCTGGTTCTTGCGTTCATTGCCAAGTCGTATCGGTGCACTCCTCGATCTTTCTTTGAAAGATCTTGAGCGTATCCTCTACAACGAAGCTTACATCGTTATGCAATCTGCTACGGACGGCCAAGATGGCGGTATCGCAGTAGGCTCTATCCTGACAGAGCAGAAATTTTTCGAGCTAAAGCAGGGTGGAATTGATTTCAAGGCAGGCATGGGCGGCGAGATCGTTAAAGATCTCTTGTCTAAAGTCGACCTCGATATCTTGAACAAAGAGCTCCGCCGCGGTTTGAAAGATGCAACGACTGATCTTTCACGCGCGAAACTCATCAAGCGCCTTAAGGTTGTTGAATCTCTCTTGAAGAGCTCAAATAAGCCTGACTGGTTCATGATGGACGTTATTCCAGTCTTGCCACCGGATCTTCGTCCGTTGGTTCCATTGGAAGCCGGCCGTTTTGCTACATCTGACTTGAACGACCTCTACCGTCGTGTGATTAACCGTAACAACCGTCTCAAGCGCCTCAAAGAATTGAACGCTCCTGAGATCATCATCCGTAACGAAAAGCGCATGCTTCAAGAAGCAGTCGACGCTCTCTTCGATAACGGCCGTCGCGGTAAAGTCTTCACAGGTGCAAACAAGCGTCCATTGCGTTCACTTTCAGATATGTTGAAAGGTAAGCAAGGTCGTTTCCGTCAAAACCTTCTCGGTAAGCGTGTCGACTACTCTGGTCGTTCGGTTATCGTGGTAGGTCCAAACTTGAAGCTCCACCAATGTGGTCTTCCAAAGCTTATGGCGTTGGAACTCTTCAAGCCGTTCATTTACAACAAGTTGATCGACAAAGGTCACTGCACGACTATTAAAGTCGCGAAGAAGATGGTTGATCAGCAGCGCCAGGAAGTTTGGGATATTTTGGAAGAAGTGGTTCAAGAGCATCCAGTGCTTCTTAACCGTGCTCCAACCCTTCACCGTCTCGGTATCCAAGCGTTCGAGCCAGTATTGATCGAAGGTAAGGCCATCCAGCTTCACCCACTCGTTTGTACTGCATTCAACGCCGACTTCGACGGTGACCAAATGGCAGTTCACGTTCCATTGTCAATCGAAGCGCAAATTGAAGCGCGCGTATTGGCGATGTCGACGAACAACATCTTGTCTCCAAAAGACGGAACTCCGATCATCGTGCCTTCTCAAGATATCGTCTTGGGCATGTACTACATGACTCGCGTACGTCCGTTCGCACGTGGCTACGGCAAAGTGTTCTCTTCGAAAGAAGAAGCTCAGTTTGCTTACCACACAGGTAACTTGCACTTGCAGTCACCGATCAAGATTCGTATCGAAAACAAAATGGTTGAAACTACCGTTGGCCGTACTTTCGTTTACAACATCTTGCCCGACTGTCTCGAGTACGAGGACATCAACAAGATTTTGAATAAGAAAGAACTCGCGAAGCTTATCGATAAGGCTTACCGCAAAGGTACTGAGAAGCAGACAGTGGTATTTGCAGACTCAATCATGAAGATGGGTTACGAGTACGCTACTAAAGCCGGTATCTCGATCAACATCAAAGACATGGTTATCCCGAAAGAGAAGCCAGAGATCATTGATACTGCTCAGAAAGAAGTTGAGAAGATCACCAACGAATATAACGAAGGGTCGATCACCAACGGCGAACGTTACAACAAGATCGTCGACGTTTGGGCTCAAACCAACGAAAAACTCTCTAAAGTGTTGATCGAAGGTCTTTCTAAGCAAGAGTTCACGAACGAGTCTGGAAAAGAAAAAACGAAAGCTCCTTCATTCAACGCTATCTTCATGATGGCTGATTCGGGTGCCCGTGGTTCTAACGTCCAGATCCGTCAGGTTGCAGGTATGCGTGGTTTGATGGCGAAGCCGTCTGGCGAGATCATCGAAACTCCGATTACCTCTAACTTCCGTGAAGGTTTGACCGTTCTTCAGTACTTCGCTTCATCGCACGGTGCTCGTAAGGGTCTTGCCGATACAGCTCTTAAAACTGCTAACTCTGGTTACCTCACACGTCGCTTGGTTGACGTTGCTCAAGACGGGATTATTCGTAACCCGGATTGTGGTGCTGATGACGGCATCATGCAGACTTCACGCATTGAAGGCGGCGAAGTTGTAGAGCACGTAGCTCACCGTGTGCTGGGCCGTGTTTCTCTCGAAGACGTTAAAGGCAAAGAAGGCTCAACTCTCTTCAAACGCAATCACTTGTTCATCGAAAAAGATGTGCAATTGCTTGTTGACCAAGAAGTCGACCAAATCCGCGTACGTTCAGTACTTACTTGTAAAGAGAAGTACGGTTACTGCGCACTTTGCTTCGGTCGCGACTTGTCTCGCGGTAAATTGGTATCTAACGGTGAAGCCGTAGGTATCATCGCTGCTCAGTCAATCGGTGAACCAGGAACTCAATTGACCATGCGTACGTTCCACATCGGTGGTACAGCAACTGCAGGTGCTCAAGTTAACAAAACAGAAGCTAAAACTTCAGGTCTCGTAAGCTTTGATAACGTTAAAGTGTTCGGTCGTGCCGATGGCGCGTCGATCATCATGAACAAAACCGGTGAGATCGTTATTAAGACGGCCGCAGGAATTGAAAAAGAACGTTACCCAGCTATTTACGGTGCAACGATCTTCTTCAAAGACGGTCAGACCATCAACGTAGGTGAAAAGATTCTCGAATGGGATCCGTTCGCAGCTCCAATCATCAGTGACGTTGCTGGTACAGTTAAGTACGAAGATCTCGTGCTTGGCGCTACCTTCACTGAAGTGGTCGACTCTGTAACTGGTCTCTCTCACCGAGTTGTAACTGAAGCGAAAGCTAAGGAAGACTTGTCGAAGCAGCCACGTTTGATCATCTGTGACGATGCCGGTAACCCGATCATCATCCCAGGTACTAAGCGTATCGCTTCTTACGGTCTCCCGGTCGGTTCTAACGTCGTTGTGAACCCAGGCGATAAGATCGATGGTGGTATCGTGATGGCGAAGGTCCAACGCGAATCTACGAAGACTAAAGACATCACCGGGGGTCTTCCTCGTGTTGCTGAATTGTTCGAAGCGCGTAAGCCTTCTAACAGCTCACAGATTTCTGATATCGCCGGTACAGTTGAGTACGGCCCAGAAGTCCGCGGCTCACGTAAGATCATCGTTAAGCCAGAAGATGGCGGCGAACCAGTGGTCTACACGATTCCAAAAGGCCGCTACGTTGTGGTTAACGAGGGTGACTATGTTCGCCCAGGTGACCAGATCATGGACGGTCCTACTAACCCGCACGACATCTTGCGCGTTCTTGGCGATAAAGCGGTTGCTCGCTACATCGTCGACGAAATTCAAGAGGTTTACCGTCTGCAGGGTGTGAAGATCGATGATAAGCACATTGAAGTAATTGTGAGCCAGATGCTGAAGAAAGTTGAGATCACTGACCCAGGTGATTCGATCTTTGTTCAGGGCGATTCAGTAACTAAGGCAGAGTTGGCCGAAGAGAACGAACGCCTCATCGCTGAAAG
>JBEIPE010000055.1:0-11970 GCA_040377215.1 Halobacteriovoraceae bacterium | reverse complement strand
GTTTCGGCACTGGTGACCTCGCCCGTCACCACCATGAGTGGCCCTTTGAGATTGAGGCCTAGGCCCAGATCCTTGAGGGTCTCGGCGAGTTGGATGGTTTTCAAAAAAGAGGTTTTTGAGAGAACGTAGAGCTGAACTTGGCGCTGGCCTTGTTTGTCCCAGATCACCAGGTCGGAAAAGCCCACTTGGCGGCCTTTCACGAGGAGTTTTCCTCCGTGCAGACGGGTAGAAACCACGTCTTTGTTGCCGACAGAGTAGTTTTTGAGGTTTTGGACGAGAATTTCTCGCTGTTCACCCTTGGCGAGGATTAAATCTTCGCTTGTTGCTGCGCGTGATTCTTTGACAACACCCAATAGGACGGTTACAACCAATGGACTTAATTTCAGAATCCAGGAGCACTCCATGGCATCACGTACCGCCGTAACCGAAGCCCGCCGTAAAGCAAAACACCGCGCCATGGGCGCGAAACGCAAAGCCGCTGATCGTAACAAAGGCACTACGCCTAAGTTCGCTATCCACGAAGATGCACCAGCAAAAGCGCCGAAAGTTGCCACTCGTCCATCGACGAAGACTGCGACTAAAGCTCCGAAAGCTGCAGCTGCTCCAAAAGCTAAGAAAGCCGCTGCTACTAAGTAGTATTCAGCTTTCATAGAAAGACCCGCAAAGTTTCTTGAATGAATCTTGTATCGACGGCGACCTCATGTAGGTCGCCGTTTGCGTTTATGCACAGGTGCCACGACACCTGGCCACGCGTCTGACGACAAGGTTCGGTGCTGGCCACCAGCTCGATAAAATCTCCCGGGATATGATGCTCACTCTGCATAACATCGACCAGGCGTTGCGCTTCGACTTCTTGTCCTGAAGCAAAGCTCATCACAATCACGCGGGCGTGACTGATGGTCGGGAGTAAGAGCCACAAACTAATAAGCAATTTCATATTGAGTTCCTTTTGAGCGAGGACGAGATTCAATCCCGTCGATATAGGGAATCAGCGCCCACTCTTCATGGATGAGAGCGCGATGATGCTGACGATACATTTTTTCTGATAGTGCCAAGACAAAGCCGTCCTCTTCTTGGCGCAAGAGCTGGGCCGTTCCCACGGGAATGCCCTGCTGGCGAGTAAGTAAAACTTTTTTGCCAGCACTGAAGGCGGTGTGAAGGCTGGCGCGCACTTTGATCTCAATGCCTTCTGTCTGAAGTTGAGTTGTTGCTTCAGGCGCAGCGCTTGGCCAGAAGATCAGCATGAGGATCATGTTGATCACAACGGCGGCTGCGAAAAGTCGCAGGGCCAGCGCACGACGAGTGAGTTTAGATTTTTGCATGGTCATGCTCCAACTGCTGCCAGTCTGCTGCAAACTGCTGGGCCTCACGATGGATGACCTCCGTGTATTTCTTGTGAATGAACCAACTGCCGCTCAGGAGTGAGCCGAAGGCCAAACACCACAGGCCAAAAAACAAAGCGGGATTCATCGAACCTCCCAAGAGATTGATTGGGTAGCGGAACCCATTTTCCAAGCGGCCTGAAAACTCATCAGCGGTGTTTTCACAAACCAAGTCTCACGCTCTTTGCGCAAAACGGTGACATCAAGCTTTCGTTCAAACAGGGTGGCGTGCTTGAAAGGTGAGAGATGGACTTGCGGAGGCAAGCGGCAGCCACTCAAACGATCTTGCAAAAGCAGCTGCTGCGAGCGCAGCCAAGCGGCTTCCTGTAACTTCATCAAAAGTCTTTTGGCCTTCTCCCATTCCAAGGCCGCGATCCAACCTGCTCCGGGAAAAAAGAGTGCGATGCCCTGGCCGACTTTGCCGGCCGCGAGCATTTTGTTAATCGTGCTGACTTGCTTCACCATGCGGGTGGTGACACCCATGGCATTTTTAAGACATAGCAACTGCTTATGGTGCGCGCGGGTTTGCTGCAGCCGCAGATGCCAAAGCATAGCGTGGGTTCCGAGTAGCGCTGAAAGCAGCAGCAAAAGCACAAAGCCCGGCGCCTCGAGAAATCCTCGTTGATCAAGTGTCATGGAGTTTTCCTTTGAATGACCACTTAATGATCGGCCCGCGACAGGTCGCCTTCATCCACATTTTGCTCGGGCGATCCTTGAGCGCTTCACCGACACGACGAATTTCGCTTTGCCAGCCTCTCGCGGCACACAGTGAACGACTGGTGAGCCCAGCCAGACTGAGTGCTGCAAGAAGCATGGCCGTGGTGGTGAGGGTGGCGGTGAAGGCTTGCATGGGGTCTACTTCGAGATTTCGATGTTCTTAACAATCTTCTCTTTCATGTCCTCGACGCGCTCTTTGATGACGCCGCCGAACTGCTTCACGGCCATGAGACACATGATGCCCACGAGGCCTGAGACAATGACGTACTCCATGAGGGCCTGGCCTTGCTGGTTGCGGGTAAGATTTTTCATAACGGGTCTCCTGCTTGGGTTGATAGGGGCGAGGGCAAAAGACCATGGCAGGCGGGGTTATGTCGTGGGGGCAGGGGCTATCCCGAGCAGGTAATTCAAGTATGAAACAAGCATTGCGAGCTACGCGGACGGGGTTTAGAATATTTACATGGAAGATAACGCCAAGGTTTTCGTTTTTGAAAAGAAAGAGATTTTTCTCATTTTCGTGTTCGTCGTCATCATGAGCGTGACGTGTTTCACGTTGGGTGTGAATCTCGGGAAAAAACTCGCGCTGGATAAATCTGGTGTGACCGCCGAAGACATGAAGACGGTGGAGCTCAAATCGACGCAAGAAGAAGACGTTGAAGCGACCATGGACGCTCCTCAGTTGAGCGACGAAGAAAAACTCCAGAAGCTCATGGAAGAGTCGAAAGAAAAACTCAACACTGAGTTGCAGCAGTTCTCAACCCAAGATCCAAAAGCAGAAACGGCACCGGCCGTGGCGCCTGCTGTTCAGCCGAAGAGTGAAGTGAGCGTAGCGAACGCTCAGACCGGCAAGTACACCATCCAGCTCGGTAGCTACGCTACGATGGATGAGGCCAAGCAGTTTGCTGAGGGCTTTACTGTACGTGGCTATAATCCGATTTTGAATGAAGTCATCATCCCTGAGAAAGGGACTTGGTATCGCGTAAGTTTAGGATTGTTCGGCAGTGTGGCCGAAGCTAAAGAGTACGTGAAAAAAGAAGCGTCTTTGTTCCAGGGCCAGGACTACGTCATTAGCGAAATTAAGTAGGTAGGGGATAGGCCTTATCTACTCGCGCAAACGTCTCATCCACCGCTTTCAAATACACCGCATCCAATGAAACGTCCTTCGGGAGAGTGAGACCACTTTCCTTCGAGAGACGTGCGTGGAAGTCAGCTGCGTCCTTCGATTCAAACGACGCCTTCTGAATGACCGCATAGAGCGCATCACGATTGCCTGACCAGTGAGGCAAGAGTGCGTGGAGATAGAAGCTCGAGAGGGATTGGAAGGCGCTGTCGGCTTTCGCGCGCACACGGGCCGCATCTACATGAAGCATGTCGAGTTGCTTAGAGAGACGGCGCAAAGAGTAGAGCCACAATCCGCACAGATCTGGCAGATACAAGCGCTCAGCGCTGGAGTGGGAGATGTCGCGCTCGTGCCACAAGAGAACATTCTCATGGGCCACAGTGAGGTAGCTTCTCATAAGTCGAGCTATGCCCGACAAATTCTCGGCAGCGATGGGGTTCTTCTTATGCGGCATGGTCGACGAGCCTTTCTGGCCCGGCAAGAAACCTTCCACCACTTCACCCACATCTGAGCGATGGAGATGGCGGATCTCAATTTCAAAACGCTCCAACGCTGAGGCGTAGAGAGCGGCGACAGAGGCAAATTTCGCGAGACGATCGCGCGGGACCACTTGCGTGGAAACCGGCTCCACACTCAAACCAAGTCGTGTGAGCACATCGGTTTCAATGGCAGGTGTGAGCACGGTGTAGTTACCGACAGCACCAGACATCTTGCCCGTGACCTCTGTTTGTGCGAACTCTTCGAGTTCTGCGAGACGGCGGCTGAACTCAGCGTAAGCCGACAGGAATTTTTGTCCGAAGCTCATAGGCTCCGCGAACATGCCATGGGAGCGACCGATGGTGAGAAGCTTTTTATGGTCTTCCGCTTTCTGGCGTAATTGGCGCGTGACCTTACGGAACTCGGGCAAAATCAAATCGATAGAATTTTTGAGCTGCAAAGAGAGAGCCGTATCAATCACATCTGAAGAGGTGCAGCCGAAGTGGAACCATTTCGCTTGTTCAGGCTCAAGCTCTTCGGTGATGCTGGTGCAAAAAGCGATGACGTCGTGATGAGTGGTGGCTTCGATTTCATTCACGCGCTCGGGGCGAATGCGCGCCTTCGCACGAATGCCGGCGGCAGTGCCTTTCGGAGCGATGCCGTTTTTTTCCAGACTCTCTAAAAGTGAGAGTTCGACCTGCAGGAAGCAATGAAACTTCGCTTCGTCAGTCCACAGGGCCGTCATGTCTTTTTGTTCGTAGCGTGGCACCATTAGAAAATAAACCCCGCTTCAAGTGCGAACGTGTACCAGCCAAGAGACAACGTACGGTTGCTCTCCGGGCCTTCGACCCACGCGATGTTGTAAGTGAACTTGCCGCCATAGAAGAAGCTGGCGCGGGTTCGCTTGTGCAAACCGTAGTCAGCCGTCATACCGTAACCTTTGTAGTTATCGCCGGTGAAACCTTCCGCCAAGGTGTTGTAAGTCCCGAAGACTTGCACTGACTCAAACACATCGCGGGTTTCAAAGAAATCCAAGAAGAGCTTAAAGCGGTAACCAAAACCAAGACCGAAGGTATTGATGGTTTGGTCTGCATCGCCTGGGCGATCAAACTCTGATTCGCCACCGCTTTGGTTGTTACTGGTGATTTCATCCCACTGAGATTCAGCACGACGATAAGTCGCTCCCCACCACAGCTTATGCCACGCCTCTGAACGACGCAGCCAAGTGACTTCCAAGGATCTAAGTTCTTGCAGGCGCTCGTACTGACCATTTAAGTGGAAGGCGGCCGAAAGTTTGTTGCGGTCTTTGCCGGTGTAGCGTTTGTCGTCGCTGATCCCGAGATCAGAGTTGTAAGGAGAGACGAGGCTTTCGTCCCAAGTCCGCTTCTCTTGGTATTTCAAAATCTCTGTTTCGCTCGGGTCGAGTTCTTCGGGAGTCAGCTCAAAAGCCTCATCAGGATTTTCGTAAGCAGCGAAAGCCGGGAGAGCGACAAGAAGCGCGAGCCATAGTGTTTTCATTAGCGCACCGCCAAGGTTTCAAAATTCTCGCCGGGAAGATCATCCATTCCCATCCAGTCCGCAATTTCGACTTTCTTCAAGAGGTGGTCGAATTTGACGTTCTCGCTGTTGATCTCTGAGATGACCCAGTTATCCAAGGAGAGTTTGATCTGCGGAAAATTCGTGCGGCCAGCAGTGTAATTATCTAACGTCGAATCGAAGTTCGAGCGGGCGTTCTTGTCCTGGTATTCAGCAATGGTCACTTTCTGTTCAAGGAAGCGCAGGGTGCGAATGAGGGTACGTAAGCGGACTTCGATTTCACGTTTAGTATTGTAGAAACCGATCTCGGCGATGCGCTTATCTAGGTAAGCGCGCTTGTTGATGCGGTTATTGAAAAGTCCGCCTTCACCAATGAGAGTCCAGCTCATGTTCACTGCGGCCACCATTTCTACGTTGCGGCCAGTAGGAGTGGAGCGAGTCCAGCTGTTGCCAGAAGGACCAAAGTTTTCCTGGTACGTACCGACGCCCACGGTGAACTTAGGGAGAGGCATGTTCTCTTTCAGGGTGCGCTCGTAGGTGCGGTTAGCATTTTCAAATTCCAACTTCGCATCGAGGTAAGCCGGAGATTTTTTGAGTGCTTGCGTGAGCGCTTCGGCCGCGGTGGTTCCCATGGTCACGAACTTAAGTTGCTCGGTGGTGCGGTAAGAGGGGTGGTAATCATCGCCCATCAGATTGGCGAGACGCTCTTCTTCTTGGCCGACATCAAAGAGGGCCTGCTGGTACTCCGTCTGAGCACGCAAGAATTCGCCACGGGTTTGGTAGTACTCCATGGCCGGAATTTTTCGCAGCTGGAGTTTTTCGCGAGCGAGGCGATGAATGAAGGAGCCTTGGCGTAATTGTTCGCGGCGAATGCGCACCACTTCTTTCGCGCGCACCAAAGCGAAGTACTGCACGATGACGGCGAAACGTAATTTCCGGCGTGATTCACGCAAGCGCTGTTCTTCACGACTCAAGGTTTGTTTGTCGTTGAGATAAGAGAGGTAGTCACGGCCCCAGTTGAAGACGGTGTAGTCTTTCACTGTGACGCCTAAGTTTCCGCCGGGAGAGACTTGACTGCCAGCACCCGTGGCCTGGTTTTGTGAGCTGTAGAAGCGATCGTATTTGTGATTCTGGGCATTCAGATCAAGCGTCAAAGTCGGGAGCCAGAAACTCTCGAACAAATCGTCTTTCATCAAATCAATGCGAGCATTGGTGTTGGTACGAATTTGTTCGAAGGGATTGCGGCGCAAGGCCTCTTCCACCACGGAACGCAATTCGATGACACGACCTTGGTCAACGTTCGCTTCTGGCGGACGATTGCGCATGCTCGTAGGCGTGGAAATATTAACAGGGGCTGCGTCGGGGACGTCGAGTGATGAATCCGTTGAAAGCTCGCTTGAAGCTTCTCCCGGAACCGGCTCTGGACCAAACTCATCTTGAGCAAAGGTCTTCGTCGCCAGCAGCAACATGACCGCAAGGGTCAGGGTGCGCCAGAGTTCCAAATGTCTCTCCCACGTGAGTGGTTGTGTGTGTGGAGCTCAGTCTAACAAGTGATAAATTAGAAAGTAAAAGACTAAGATTTAGAGATTGATGCCCGGACAGCCGGAACGGATAATGGATTCTTCCATGCTCTGAACTTGTAGTGTGGTGAGATAAAGCTCATTTCTGATGGTGACACCGCTTGATTCTAAACGGCGGCGCATCGCCACTCGCATGGCAGGGGTTTGCTTCAATAAATTTTGATTGCGCTGAAGCAAAGCACTGAGGCGCTGACGGATTTTGACCTTATCATTGCGCTCTTGCATGAGCTCTTTACAGCGAATTGAGAGGTTAGGATCAGTTAGAATCTCTTTAACGGATGTGTCGATTTGAGCGCCTACGGGCACCCCTGTCAAAAGAGTCAATATTCCGACGATCCTCACGAACTTCATTCTCTGATTATAACGTGTAGTGTCCTGGAAAGAGCAACCTCTAAATGGTTGTCGAGGGCACCGGCGGAGGACTATGATGACGTGTCACACTCATGAGGCCCTATGCAACCCGCCGTCGTCCTCATTCCGGCCCGCTTTCAATCCACTCGTTTTCCGGGTAAGCCGCTTGCCCCCATCGCTGGCCGCTCCATGATTGAACGGGTGTATACCCAAGCGCTCGCCGCTGGTTTTCCTACGTATGTTGTTACCGATGATGAGCGTATCGAAAAAGCCGTCAAGGCCTTCGGTGGCCAAGTGCTGCGTGTCGATGACGATGTGCCCTCGGGTTCTGAGCGGATCGCTTTGGCCTACGCTCGTTACTTAAGTAAAACACCGGCGAAGTTTGTGGTGAACGTACAAGGCGATGAACCGCTTCTCAATGGAGTGGTGCTTAAAGAGCTCGTCGCCTTTCATGAGAAAAGTGCTTTTGATGTCACCACACTTGTACGACCACGTCAGCGCTCAGAAGCTGATTGGACCAATGCCAATGTGGTGAAAGCGGTTTTGGGATTGAACGGTCGCTGCAGTTATTTCTCGCGCGCCAGTGTGCCTTTTGAGCGCGATGGAAGTGCGAGTCCGTGGCATCAGCATATTGGGGTGTACTGCTACCGCTCGGAGGCTTTGCAGAAGTTTGTGACTCTGCCCGCGTCGCCCTTAGAGAATTTAGAAAAATTAGAACAACTGCGTGGGATGGAAAACGGCATGACCTTTGGTGCCCTGGCCACCACGCAGAAGCTGATCGGTGTCGATGTACCTGAAGATGTAAAACGAGTTGAGGAGGCCTTGCGTGAGTAAGCACAACAAGAAGTACATCTTCGTCACCGGTGGTGTGACGAGTTCCCTTGGTAAAGGTCTTGCTGCCGCAAGTATCGCTGCCTTGATTGAGCGCCGCGGATTCCGCGTGAACATGCTCAAGATGGACCCGTATATCAACGTCGACCCAGGGACCATGAGTCCAACTCAGCACGGTGAAGTGTTTGTGACGGATGACGGCGCTGAAACCGATTTGGATTTAGGACACTACGAGCGTTTCACCACACTCACTCTTTCTCGTAATAACAATTTCACCACCGGCCAGGTTTACCTCAAGGTGATCGAGAATGAACGGGAAGGGAAGTACCTCGGTAAAACCGTGCAGGTGGTTCCGCACATCACCAACGAAATCAAGCGTCGTATTTTGATCGCTTCAGAGAACTGTGATCTCTTGATTGGTGAGATCGGTGGCACCGTCGGTGACATCGAATCGTTGCCGTTCCTGGAATCCATTCGTCAGTTCGCTCACGACGTGGGCACAGAAAACGTGCTGTTCGTGCACTTGGTCCTGGTGCCGTACATCGCCGCGGCCGGTGAGTTGAAATCAAAACCGGCGCAACACTCTGTGAAAGAGCTTCGTGGTATTGGTTTGTTCCCGCACTTGATCATCTGCCGCTCGGATCGTCCGATTGATAATGATATTCTCGAGAAGATCTCGCTCTTCTGTAACGTTCCGAAGAAGAACGTGTTCCAGTCCATTGATATGGACTTGATCTACAAAGTGCCGTTGGAGTTCCACAAACAAGGTCTGGATGAGCGCATCACTGAGATTTTGAACATCTGGTCTCCCCAACCCAACATTAAAGAGCTCGAGCAAGTGGTCTTCAATGCCACTCACCCGATCCATGAAGTGGAGATCGGGATCGTCGGTAAATATACTGACCTCATTGAAAGTTATAAGTCATTGGACGAGGCCCTCCGCCACGCGGCCATGGCGACACAAACCAAACTCAAGCCGGTCTACATCGACGCAGAAGAGTTGGAAAAAACCAAAGACCTGAAAATTCTCGACAGCGTTCACGCCATTCTTGTTCCGGGGGGCTTTGGCTCTCGTGGGACAGAAGGCAAGATCATGGCGATTCAATACGCTCGTGAGAAAAAGATCCCGTTCTTCGGGATTTGCCTTGGATTGCAACTGGCCATGATTGAGTTCGCAAGGCACATGGCCGGCATTAAGAACGCAACGTCCATGGAGTTCACGGACTCAGGTGATTTCGTGATTCACTATATGTCAGGTCAGCGTGATGCGAATAAAGGCGGCACCATGCGCCTTGGCGCTTACGATTGCTCCATCGCTGAGGGAACACTGGCGCAGAAAGTTTACGGCATGACCACGATTTCAGAACGTCACCGTCACCGCCTGGAAGTGAATAACGCTTTCGTCGATCAGCTCAAAAAAGCCGGCATGATTATTTCTGGAACGAACAAACAACTTAATCTCGTGGAGATCATCGAACTTAAAGATCATCCTCACTTTATCGCGTGTCAGTACCATCCGGAGTTTAAATCTCGGCCGGTCACTCCACATCCACTGTTCGCGAGCTTCATGAAAGCCGCGATTGCTCAGAAAGAAGGGAAAAGAAAATGAAAATGGATTTTTTTATCGGGACTTGTGTCCTCGAAAGCCGTGATCTTGTGATGAGTGTGGCCGAACGTCTGGTCAAAGACCTCGAGCCCTTCAAAGGTAAAATCAATCTGCACTTCAAGGGCAGTTTTGATAAGGCGAATCGATCATCTTTCACCTCGTACCGTGGCCCAGGGCTCGACGAAGGTTTGAAGATGCTCCAGGAAGTGAATAAGACTTTTGGTATTCCGACCATCACGGATTTCCATTTGCCGGATCAAGCGGAGGCCGTGGCGTCTGTGGTTCACGTGTTGCAAGTTCCAGCTTTCCTTTGCCGTCAGACGGATATGATCCATTCTGGAGCCCTTGCTTGTACGAAGTACAAGCGTGACTTAAAGGTGAAGAAAGGCCAGTTCCTTTCACCAGAGGAAACGAAGAACATCGTGGATAAGGCGGTGTCAGCAGGACTCTCTAAAGATCATATCTTGCTCACTGAACGCGGCAGCTCTTTTGGTTACAACAACCTCGTGGTTGATATGGCTTCATTCCAAATCATGAAGTCATTCGGTGTTCGTACGGTTCACGATGCCACTCACTGTGTGCAACGTCCGGGCGGTCTCGGAACTTCAACCGGCGGCAAACGGGAACAGATTCTCACTCTCGCACGCGCGGCCGTTGCTGCGGGTGCCGATGGTGTCTTTATGGAAACTCACCCAGATCCAGCGAAAGCTCTTTCTGATAGCGCTACAGCTTTGCCCCTTGATCAGGTCAAGGGCATTGTAGAGAAACTCTTGGCGATCAAAGAGGTGGTCGGATGATTGATTTCCGCGGGCTCGCGAAAAAGCACGAAGCCAAACTTAAAAAAATTAAAGTCGCTTGTTTTGACCTGGATGGCATTCTCACTGACGCCAAAGTTCAATACGACGGCGCGGAACTCGGTTTCAATCGTTCATTCTGCGTTTACGACGGCTATGGCATGAAGCTCATGATGAAGGCCGGCCTCAAAGTCGGTGTGATCACCGGCGGCAATTCTGTCAGCGTGCAAAAACGCGTTGAGCAGCTCGGGTTGGATTTCTGCTACGCCGGCAATGAAGACAAGCGCGAAGCTTTTAAAGACCTCATCAAGCGTTACGGTGTTAAGCCCGACGAAATTCTCTACATGGGCGATGAACTTTTTGATCTACCACTTTTGAAGGCCTCAGGCTTCTCGGCCACTGTTCCGAGTGCTTGTATTGAAGTTCTCGAAGGCGTGGACTACATCACCACTCGTCGCAGTGGGGAAGGTTGCGCACGGGAAGTGATCGATATCCTGCGCTTCGCTCAGGGGATCACTCCGCCTATGGAAGAGATGAAGTTGTGAGTGCTCGTGGCAAGAAGATTTATCGCAGCTCGATGATTGCGAGCATGCGACTTATCATGTTGGCGATCGTGGTGTTTTTCTACCACGACCTCTATCTGGGGACCTTTCAAGAAGAAAAGTTTCTCGCTAATGGAGCGTTCAAATTTATGGACGTCATCCGCTTTCACTTGAAATACCCCACAGAGTTTTTCTGGCTCACGGGTCTCACTATTCCACCGTTCATTTATTACTGCTTCATCCGCGGCGTGCGCTTCTTTGAGAAGGGCTACCTGTTTAATAACGGTCTGCCGTTTTTGAATTCCTGGCATGCTTACGAAGAAGTGAAGCAGTACAAAATCCTCGCACCGAAATCCACCCTCGCTCTGTTCAATGAGAAGGGTGATATTCAGTTGGTGGTGGATGGGAATATTGAGCGCGTGATTGCCATTCTTGACCAGCATGGCGTGCAAGGTGATCTGGCGCAAGACGCTTATGTGCGTTTGCTGACGAACATCCGCAAGTTTGTTTATGTCGTGATGGGCTTCACCGTGGTGATCTATGCGGCGCTGAAGTTGGGCTGGTTTAGATTTATTTCTTAAGCGCGGAAACTGGCGGCCTTATAAAGACGATTCATGAGCGCACGCCAGTTCTCATCTTTGCGCTGTTCGGCGGTTAGCATAACAACAATGGCATCATGGCCCGGCGTAAGATCGCGCAGGGATTGATAGAATGTCCGTGCCGCCAGCACAGGATCATTTCCAAGCTCTAAGCGCGCTTGAGCATTAAATGTCTTTTTCAACTTCTTCTGCGAAGACTCCAGCAATTCATGAACATCCACTTTCTCACCCACCAAAACAGGGATGGGCGGCATGTAGTGATGCTCGAGCTGGCCAGGGGCCACGGGACTTTCAGCGTAGGTCGTTTCAGTAGGAAGTCCGGCATTCTCAAGGAGATCGTGCAGCGTCGCTGCGGTGTAAAAGCCAGGGCGATACACCATCACTTTCCAGCGGCCGCCTGCGCGTACCACGGCGGCCACAGTAGATTCAATTCCC
>JBEIPE010000254.1:0-4317 GCA_040377215.1 Halobacteriovoraceae bacterium | reverse complement strand
TGAGAGCCCGCAGCAGCAAATTGAATATCTGTATCGATAGTCACACGAATGCCCCAGGCCGGTGCATGGAAGTAACGTCGTTGGTATTTATTTTCTAACATTGGGTACATCAGACTTTCATTCAATAAAAGACCCTGCTGAAGGTCGAGAGCTTGAATCGCTGCTTGGGCAGGGTACAAGCGCTTGTCACCGTGATCACCGACCTTTCTTTTTTCTTCAAGCTGCTTCCAAGGGGCATTATCGTAAGCACGCAGTCGCCATTTCACTCGCGCCTCATGCCCAGCGAGATGGGCGTTGTAGCAAGCCAGGTCAGGTGTATCAAAATAAACATTGTGAACTGAGCGGGCGGGATAAGCGGTGACAAGCCCCATGGGATGGGAGAGCAGAAGATTCTCCACTTGATGAAGATCACCACTTCCTAAAGGAATCTTTTTTTCGAAGCGCCAGCTGCTCATAGTGACCAACCTTCTGGCCAGAGTCCCCAGATCCGCCAGCGATTTTCTTGCGGCATCCATACCGCCCACTCATTTTCTCCTAACGCCGGCATGGTCGCAGCGTGCTCTGTGGCCAGCTTAACTAAAAGTGGTAGACGCTGAGATTGCCGCGAGACTTCAACACCACCTTCCGTACGACGTGCAAGTGGTCCCTCACCTGCGTTTAAGGCCGTCACGAAAGGATGAGAAAAAAGATAATACATTCCTGCCGACTTGCCGTTGATCATCAGCTCACCTTGCGCCAGCGCAGGGGGCGCAGGTGGTGTCAAAAGCATTTGCGCTTCGACGGTTCCTGCGCGCACGAGTACAAGCGCGCGCTGATCAACGCCTTGGTCTTCATCAACTTCAACGGAGATCGCATTCAACTGGGTCTTCTCTTGTGTAGGAAGAGCCGTCATGAGAACACGCACAGTCTGATTGGCAAATTTAAGATCGCCACTTACTTCGGTCGGGCGCCAACGAGAGTCTTTGTGGAAATTGATTTCATCAAAGATCAAACGCTGGATCGAGCGATGTCCCGCAGAGAGAACTAACGATGCCCCTCCCTTGCCTTGCATGGTCCATCCCCAGCCACCTAAAACTGAACAGAGTGCGATCGCTAGCAAAAAACGCATTAGGCGAGATCTTGATATTCAGTAATAAGAACCTGCGTCGCAGGCATTTTCTCTTTAAGACTGGCGCGCATTTTTTCAATATCACCTGTCGAAGCTGCCTCTACCAAGAAAACCGCTTCCCCTTCCGAGAGGCGCTTCAACTTCACGCGACGAGCATGTTTGGCCAAGAGAGCCTCTAATTCTGTCAGTGAAGCATTGGTGAGCTTACTCAGGTGAACATAGAGAGCGCCGGGACGACCAGGGCCGCCGCCACGAACTTTGAGTAAGGCGTAGACGATAAGAATCACAATCAGTCCTACAACGGTAACCGGACGCTGATCAGCACCCAAGCCTAGCCCGACTGCGATCGATAAGAAGAGAAAGGCCAATTCTTCAGGGTCTTTAATCGCGGTACGAAAACGAACCACGGAGAGAGCACCCACCAGACCGAGTGAGAGGGCTAAGGAGGATTTCACCACACTGATCACTAACATCGTGGTCATCGTGATGAGGAAAAAGTTTCCAGCGAAAAGTGTTCTGTGCGATTGGCCTCTGCCCCAGCGAGAGTATAGCAGCGCCATCAATCCCGCCAAAGCTCCCGCAGTACCAAGGTTGAGAACAAACTGACCGAGATCAATCTGAGGGGCCTGATTGGCGAGAAAGTCTTCAAACGTATTGGCAGCACTCATGGCTTACTCCTCATAAGGAAATTTTTAATGCGGTCAGTGGCCAGCATGGCAGGTAACACGATCATGTCACCGGCCAGACCGAGAATCAAAGACAAAATAAGAATGACCGCCACCTGATTGAACATCAAGACATTGGTCAAAAAGAAGGTGGGCAGAGTCAGCACAAAGATCGCCGTTGTACTCGTAAGCGCCACAGAAGACTCTTTGACAGCGCTAGCCACCGCCACAGGCATAGGTCGATCGAGCTTAAGCGAGGCGCGCAGATGGTAAAGGAAGTGTGTGGTGTCATCGACAGCAATTCCTAAAATCAACGCAACCATCACGATCAGATTGAAATCAAAGTTCATCCCCCACGCCCCCATCAAGCCCCCAACGGCCAGCAAAGGAATCATGTTGGGAATCATCGCTAAGAGCGCCCAACGGAACGAGCGGAAGAAGATGTAGAAGCTCAAAAAGATGCAGGTGAAATCCAAGACGAACGACCACACAAAACCTTGATAGATGGCCTTGAGAATGGCCGCACGTACAGTCGAGAAACCGCGTACAGATGTTTTAAAGAGCTGACTGTAGCGTTTTTGCTTAGCAATTTTTTCTATGGAGTCTGTCACCTTGAGCATCTCTTGGGACTCTAGTGAGTTTAAAAAGATAATCAACCGTGCCTCATCATGTCCTGCAGGTAAGACATCCTGAGTGACGCCAAAGTCTTCTGCAAATCCTACCGTTCCTTTGAGTTGCGAATCACTGTTCAAAGGAAAAGCTGCGATATCACCTTTGTCTTGAAACAGTCCGCGCATTAAACGCTGATGGCCTGACAATCCACGAACATGGGCCACACCCGGGAGCGCGCGGATTTCATCCTCCAAAGCCTTTAACTCTAACTCAGCTTGAGGTGTCCAAAACACTTTACGAGGAGCTGAAAGAACAAGATCAATGCTTCCTGCAAATTGGAAGTACTGCTGAAACTTGGCCACTGCCTGACTGAGAGCGTGATCCGCGACAAACTTATCGTAGAGATTATCGGCCGCCTTGAGACGTGATGAAAGATAGGCCGTGCCCAGAATAAAAGCCACAAAACACAGCAGAATGGGTTTGCGCCAATGAGCCGACCAACCATGTACTTTTAAGCTCTCGAGTTTTTTTAGCGGGCGACGGAGATCGAGATCCACACGAAAGAGCAAAATCAGATGGGGCAATACATAGAACGTCATCAAGAACGCAATCGCTGAGCCTACCGCACAGTAGATCCCAAACCAACGCACGGGTGGGATATCGGCCGCCAAAAGTGACAAAAGACCAATCCACGTGGTGACAGCGCAAATCCAGCAAGGACGACGAATCCTCTCAAGAGCGTTCCGTAAACGCGTCACATGATCCGCTTCATCCCCATGGGCAAGAGATGAAAAAAGATGAATCAAATCGGCGGTGGAGATAATAAGGATGAAAAGCAGAGCGAATGATGAGAATGGGTTAATGCTCCCTTCACACAATGTGATTAAAGCGACCGTCAGGAAATAACTAATCGCCATGACATAAAAACTTAAGAAACAAACCCGCCAGGAGCGGAAAAGAATCCAAATTAATCCCAAGATCAGTAAAAGAATCAACGGGAGCAACTTGGTCTGTCCGGAAATCACTTCGGTCACAAAGGCATCGCGAGCAACCTCTGTTCCCAGCACATAGTACTTAAGACCGGTTTTATCTAACACCGAACGAACCTGCGCCAGCACAGGCGATGGCCCTTGAACTGGTGGTCGTTTCCGTAAACGCAAGGCAATCAGTGTGGCCTTCTCAGAGGGATCAAGATACGTGCGCTGGTAAATAGATTCTTCTCTAAGTTTTTTGAGTCCTTCCGGACGCAATTGACCCCGCTCAAAGAATGTTCGCAAAAATGTACGCTCGTCTTCTCTGACAACATACTCAGCATCAAAGAGCGAAGTCACATTGGCGAGATGCGGTACTTTTTTGAGCTCTGCTGTTACAACGCCAAGACGTTGCTGGAAATCAGGACGTTCAGTCCAGGGAGTTGGAGACTCGAGTAAAACATAGACCTGCAGTTCGTCTCGATACTTCGCCTCGTGGTCAACATACTGACGAAAGGCCGGATCACGCTCACTTAAGACGCTAGTGATATTGAACGGTTTAATGGTCGACTTCACTAACACGGCCGAAGCCACGACCACCAGAAGACTAAAGAATATGACGAGACTGCGACGTATCACGGCAAGCGCCACCACTCAGCGGCGATCCAGAAGAGGCGCGCGCCCAATAGAGTGAAGATCACAGACTTAAACTGGGGAGTGGCATTTGTGAATGGGGCCTTTGACCAACGCACGCATTGGATGATGCCCCAGAAGAATAAAAGAGAAAATATCGCATAAAGAATCCTAGGCCCATTGGGAATGAGATCGAGCTGATGCTCTTTCCAAAGAATTGTCGCGACACCCACATAGCCCCAAAACAGCATGAGAGCTCCCACACGCAAAGCATGAGTTGCACCCAGAAGACTGGAAAAGTTCCTAGCGGTGGCGTAGGTGTCATGGG
>JBEIPE010000060.1:0-11416 GCA_040377215.1 Halobacteriovoraceae bacterium | reverse complement strand
ATTGATCAGACTCGAAAATTCGTCGTTTTTTTGAAATATACCAACGAGTACATGCGTAAAACCCTGCCTGACTCGGTCGTACGTGAAGAAATGCTGCGAATTAAGCTGCATTTGCTCTCTGTTCTGCGCGCCCTTTCTGATCATGTCCGCAACGGAGATCGTTTAGCGGTTCATGACTTGATCACCGAGGAGCTGCGGGATAATCTAACTCTGTGGAAAATCAACGTCCTTCCCTTACTTCGTCCCATGCGAACTCAGCCTATTTCTGGGTCGATCCACGCCTAGAACAGCTTTGGCGTGAGCACTGTCCTTCGATTGGGGGACAGTCTCAAGATTCCGAGAAGGCTTCTTGGAGAATCGAAGAAAAAAACGGCAGCATTGTTTTGTCCGATAGAAAGCGTGAGCATCTCGCCCTTCCACTAGCATCCGCCAATGTCCGCTTCATCGGTGACACTCTTTTAGAACTCGCCCACGCCTCCACGTCACCCTCTGACACCTGGGAAGATCGCGCTCTCATTGAGCTTTCGGAAATGGCGCAGCCGATTTTCTTTGGCTCAGTCATTGATACCGAGGCACGGAGCTATTTAGGAAAACTTTCCGCCACCATCAGTCTTAAGAGTGGTCTCGACGGTTTTTTTCAGCTCCGTCGCTTTAAGGAATTTAAGCTCGGCGTTTTATTGGTGCATCAAAAAGGCGAGTCGCAAGCATGGCAAATTGGGGCGGGGAGTTCGCCAGATTCCTTCACCCACGGTCTCGATCTCGAGAAATTCAACACATTCTATAACACTGTTAAAAAATCTAAGAACGGTCTGTTCACCACTCAACAATCAAAGAACCAATGGCTCCCTTTCGGAGGGGCCTTCTTAGCAGAAACTTTTTCTTTTCGGCGCTTCAATGCCGTTTGGGTCATAACCCGCGAAGAGTTTCTCGCCTGCAATTCTGAAGAAGTCAGTCAGTTTCGCTATTTCTCACAGCTACAAGGCTTGTGGCTTGAACGATTGATAGAGTTAGAATTTTCCGATCTTCGTCTCGCCGAAATAATGTGGGTTCTGGATCGTTGTCCATTGCCGGTCATTCTCCAAGACGCACAAGGTGTCGCTATTTTCACCAATGCCGCCTATCCGTTGCAGGGTCACGGCACAGAGCTAACGTGGATTCCCCTAGGTAAAGGCCATGAGCTCGGAGTGGGTAAAACCGAAGATTGGGATAGCACCCAGATCGACGTGTTCCATAAACACAAAATTTCTTTGCTCGGTGATCTTTTCAATACACTTCGTCATGAACTTTCAAATCCACTCTTCGGACTTGGGTTGGCCTGTGATCTGTTGCTTACTTCTGAATCACCTGACGACACGCTCACTATGCTTAAAGAGATTAAGAAGAACGTTTTGCGCTCTCAACTGATTATCCACAATCTCTCAAAGCTTTACTCCGAGCAAGACTCCGCACTTACATGCGATGTGGTTCAGGTGCTTAATGAAGCTCTGACATTAGCGAAATCAGAGTTGAAGGCCGTTAAAAAACAACAGTCCCCCAAGAATTTCACTGAACCGCTCATGGTTGAAGGGCGACCTCTTTTGGTCGTACAGATCTTGTTCAACTTGTTGGTTAACAGCGCGCAGGCCATGCGCTCTCAAAGCGTGACACCCGAAATCAGCATTCAGGTAGAAACCCTCACAGATAAAATCGAAATCACCCTGAGTGATAACGGCCCAGGTCTGCCACCTTTGATCCGTGAAAATCTATTTCGTCCCTTCCATACCACCAAGGCCCAAGGCCATGGATTGGGCCTCGCATTATCACGTGACCTTGCATTGAAAATCGGTGGGGATCTAACGTATCTTGAGAGCGCTCAAGGCGCGGCCTTCCGACTAACTTTAAAGCGAGTTCCATGAAGAAAATTTTGATCGTTGAAGATGAGGTACTCATCGCCCAGTCTTTGCGCAAGCTGCTGGAAAAGCGTGGGCATCAAGTCCAAACGACCGAGTCCGGCCATGAAGCGATTGGTCTAATCGCCAATGGGGACTTCGATCGCATCGTTTGCGACCTCATGCTTCAAGATATTTCTGGTTTCGATGTTCTGGAAGAGTCTCGTCGACGCTTTACTCCCGAAGTCATGGGACAAAAATTCATCATTATGACCGCCTATAATTCTCCCCAAGTCCTAGAGAAAGCGCGAGAATACAACTGTGAAATTCTCAATAAGCCATTCGAGAATTTGCAAGATGCTATGACAAAAATTGCAGGGGAGGGCTGAGTGGCAGCTATTCACAAAGTCGGGATTGCACTCAAACCTGGTGCGACCACCGAGTTCCTCAGCGTTCTACCTAATCTTTGCCAATGGCTCAATCGTCGTAAGAAAGAAGTCTTTTTCCGGACGCAAGATCAGGAACGTGTTCAAAAAATTCTGCAAAAAAAAGACATCAAAGCAATCTTTGTAGAAGATAAAGAATTTTTCAGCCAACCCGATATCATGATTTCACTTGGTGGTGATGGAACGATGATCGGCGTTTGCCGACGTGTTTCTCCACGTATTCCTGTTTTCGGTATTAATCTCGGACGTTTGGGTTTTATTACCCCGTATAGCAAAAATGAATTCTTTGATTACCTTCCGCAAATCATGGAAGGGAAATTCCGCACGATCAGCCAACCTCTTTACCACGTCACAGTTCAACGCAAAGGGAAGGCCGTCTTTCAACAGCCCTTTTTCAATGATGCCGTTTTGGCGAAGAATGATATCGCACGGATGATCCATTTGGGTGTCGAGGCGTCGGAAGAGCATGTTTATAATCTGGCCGCTGACGGCTTGATTGTGAGTTCGACCATGGGCTCAACTGCCTACTCCCTGGCGGCGGGCGGCCCTTTGGTCCATCCAGAAGTTTCGGCTTTGATCCTGGCCCCTATTTGTCCCCATTCCCTCACTTATCGCCCACTGGTGATCTCACCCACGTCTAAGATAACTTTGCGACTTCTCCCCCCCTTCCACACCGTTAATTTGACTCTCGACGGGCAAGTGGTGTTTCCTATTGAGGAACACGATTTAATTTTGATCAATCATAAGAAAGCCAAACGTGTTTCATTGATCAAAAATGATTCCCGTTCTTTCTTTGAGACCTTGAAAGAAAAATTCGTCCATGGAAGAAGATCCTAAACGGAGTGCCCCATGAAAAACCCATCCTTGATTCTTGAAACTCTCAAGTTGCAAAATTTTGCGACCTTTAAGTCCCATGAAGTCAGCTTCGCCAGTGGACTCAATGCCATCGTCGGTGAAACCGGCTCTGGTAAAAGTCTTTTGTTGGACGCCTTGCAATTGGTCTTCGGTGGGCGCGCTGACAAGAAAGCCGTTCGTCACGGTAGTGATGCGGCCATCGTTGAGGCGGTTCTTCGTTTTAACGATGAGGGTATTTCACGTGCCCTCGACGAAATGGGCTTTCCTGCTGATGAAGGTGAAGTCGTTATTAAGCGAATGGTACGCCAAGACGGAACCAGCAAGTGTTGGCTCAACCATATGGCCTGCAGCCTCGGACAGATGGTGACCTTCGCTCGCCGCTACATTGACCTCGTTGGCCAGTTCGAAAACCAAAAGCTCCTCAGCGAAACCTATCAGTTACGTTTGCTCGATCAGTATGGCCAAACAACGGCTGCTGCCGACGAAGTCCGCCTTCGCTTAGCTGAGTTCCGTGCCCTCAGAGACGAGCGTGATCAGCTTGAACGCACGAAGAACGAACGCGAGCAACGCCTTGACTACCTCGATTTCCAAATGAACGAGATCGATGCTCTTAATCCTCGTGAAGGCGAGGAGGAAGAACTCATCGTTTTAAAGAACGACTTCCTTAATCATGAGAAAAAACAAATCCTCCTCCATCAACTCGATGAGATGGTGGAAGGTGGCGAACAAGGCGGCGGCTTCTCTGCGCTGGTACGTTCAGGCCGCAGTCTCTTGTCTAAAAATGCAGGACTAATCCCACCGACGTTTAGTGAAAAATTCAACGGTCTTGAACTGGCCTACGAGGAACTTCGCACAGCTCTCCAGGGCTTCGGCTCTAAGGAGATGGACGCGGAAGAATTGCAGAATGTGGTCGATCGCCTCGACACATATCAAAAGCTTAAACGTAAGTTCGGTGGCAGCGTGGCCACTCTTCTAGAGGCACGCCAACAGTTTGAAGTGGAGTCCAACAAGCTCCGCACAGCTGAAACCGATCTCACAGACCTCCTTCAGCGTCTCAAGGCGGCTGAGCAGACCGTGCAGCGACTCGCTACGGATCTTCACCAGAAGCGTCTTAAGCAATCTACGGCGTTCTCTAAGGCCCTCACCACAGCTGTTCGCGAGCTGCGGATGGAAGGCGCTGAGATCAAACTTCAACTCGAGAAATCAGAAGAGCTTACTGATAATGGGTTTACTCGCCTGAGCTTCTTGGCGCAAACCAACCCCGGTGAAGGTTTCTTCAAAGTAAAAGAGATCGCATCTGGCGGTGAACTTTCACGCATCCTCTTGGCCCTTCGGCAAGTACTCGCAACTCACGACTCAATCAGTATCTTCCTCTTTGATGAGATCGATACAGGTATGGGTGGGGAGACGGCTTTGCATATTGGTAAGAGCTTAAAGAAGGTTTCAGACAATTCTCAAGTCGTCACCATCACTCACCTTCCACAGATTGCCGCTTTTGCTGACCGACTCATTGTGGTTTCTAAGGAGACTACAGAAGGGAAGGAGGGCGACCGTACAGAATCACGTGTGCGCGAAGTGATGAAGGCGACCGAGATTCGCAAAGAAATCGAAGCGATGGTCCCACTACACTAAAAATCTACGAGGCGAGATCCTTCTGAGTCGACCGCAATGAATTTGCGCGACTTGGGAGGATATCCGTTATTCAGATAAACCCCCTTCTTGAACTTAAATTCATCCACCACGTGGCTATGGCCACCCACAACGACATCAACTCCATCGGGAGTCATGGCTTCTACGCCTTGGCGAAACTTCAAACGTACTTCTTCTTCATTATAAGTTCTCGAACCATAGGCACGAGATTTCTTGCTGGCCTGTTGCCCGAAGTAATCAATAACGGCCAATGGCATGACGTGATCAGCAATGAAAGCGAGGAGAGGCTTCTTAATAAATTTTTTGTACTTTAAGTACGTTGTATCGCTGCGGTTGTATTCGTCACCATGACCGATAACTACATTTTTTCCTGCAATCTCAATAATGCGTTCTGTGGGGAGCACTTGTAGGCGGTGAGCTGCTTCTACTCCCCAAGACAATGAAGCACGCTTGAAGAGGGCCGTAAGATGCATGTCATGATTGCCTTCCGCAAAGAATACAATCTTCCCTGCCTTGCAGAGTTCACCTAACTCATTAAAAATTACTTGGAAACGCTCTACATAGGCGGCATGATCGCCGGCCATCAGATCAAAAATATCTCCCAGGAGTGCCACATGAGTCGCTTTCTGAGTCAGTGGATGGGCAAGAAAGGATCTTAGGCACTGATGCCCTTGATCGTTTACTTCACGGATATGAATGTCGGAGATAGTCACGAGCCGCATGAGTCCATGCTAGCACGATGAGGGGTAACTGCTCAAATAGCCTTTTCGTCCGAACGGATGTTCTCAAAGACGAATTTAGCGATGTCTTCTTGCTCTTTCTTGCCTATTGCAGCGAAACGCACACTCACTTTCCAGATCTTCTGTGCCGCCACTTCGCTCACGCGAAGAATCTCACCCGTCACAGTGTACTTAGTGTCACCGATGAGAATTTCAATGTTTTTAACCGTCTCACCAGCAATGAAAAATTTAGCTTCTGCTTTAGAAACAGAGAAGGATAGGCCACCTGCGCCTAAGTCGAGCAATCCTTTACTTAAAAACTGATTGACCGGCTTAGGTGTATTGACCACTTTGCAGAACTGAATACGAAGACGTTGATTGACCTCGCCCGAGACACGGAGCCATTTTCTACGTTCAACCTGGGCAATGAACGATGGATAACCCAGAGTTACATTTCCATCAGATTCAGATTGCTTAAATTTACACTGAAACAAGAGAGAAGACTGAGGAAGAAAGAAATTGATATTGTCGCAACTTCCTAACACGTGATGAAAAAGTTCTTCTTGGCCGTCGATATGTGAAATGACAATTTCACCCTGCGAGCGTTTGATAAGATCGAGACGTACCGGTGCGAGAATTTTCTTATCACCAACAATGCGCCAGATGAAAACCGTCTCTTGCTTTTCCTTCGCGGAAAGCAATTGATGACCAATCAACTTTGCATCGTGGATCTTTTTAAATTTGTTATCGTTTGGCAGAGACACTTACTTTCACCGTTTTTGCTCAATACCCGCCACGGCTTGCGCCATGACGGGTGTGGGCTTTTTTTAGTACGTCTTCAAAAGGACAATTACGCGATCAGTTTCAAGGCCGAAGCCGGAAGATCATTGGCCTGCGACAATACCGCAGTACCAGCAGCCTTCATGATATTGATCGAAGCCAATTTCGCTGACGATGCAGCTACATCGGTATCTTCAATTCGTGAGCGAGCCGCTTCTTGGTTCACTGAAGAAATTTCCAAGCTCGACACCGCTGTTTGCAAGCGGGACTGAGTTGCACCGAGGTTAGCTCGGAAACCACTCACCTTGTCGATGGCTTGGTCGATTCGCTCGAGGTTACTGGAAGCCTCGGACTTATCTGTAATACTTGTACCGTCGACACCCAAACTTTCGATGGTGGCATCGGTTTGTGACGAATCAAATTGGATTTGATTCATCTCACCGCCATATGCACCCACTTGGAAATCAAGTGTGTCGCCTTCACCCTTGAGGAGTGAACGGCCGTTGAAGTTAGTCGTCACGGCGATACGATCTAACTCTTGTGTGAGTTGTTGATACTCCATGTTCAAGAACCCGCGTTCTTGCTCACCCACTGTATCTGATGCTGCTTGAACAGAAAGTTCACGCAGTCGTGTCAGAATGTTTGTGGACTCGTTCAAGCCCCCCTCGGCCACTTGCACGAGTGAGATGGCATCGTTGGCGTTTCGAGTCGCCATCTTCATGCCCTTCGTCGATGCTTCTAGTTTCTTGGCAATCGCCAAGCCGGCCGCATCATCAGCAGACTTCGTAATCCGCTTACCGGAACTTAATCGGGCAAACTCAACTTCTTGCTCAGCAGAATTCACCCGGAGATTC
The DNA here is from genome assembly GCA_040377215.1 of Halobacteriovoraceae bacterium. Taxonomy (GTDB): domain Bacteria; phylum Bdellovibrionota; class Bacteriovoracia; order Bacteriovoracales; family Bacteriovoracaceae; genus UBA6144. The sequence continues at coordinate 4,244 of JBEIPE010000060.1, read as the reverse complement.
CGCTGGACCTCTTGCGAGGCAATATTCGTATTAATCCTTAGACCCATGAACAAACTCCTTTCAACAGACGTACTTTGAGAACTGACAGAGGTCCCATACCCCTATCTCGTGTAACTGATCGGATGACTCAGGTAATTCTTAAGGAGTTTCCGACTTTCCTTGTCGGAAAATGTGGAAAAGTCCTGATTACGAAGGGTTATGTTTTAAAAGGTAATAAAGTGGATAAATCTAATTGCAGTAATTTCGATGAATTAACTGGCGAATGCCAAGATTTATGGCCGGTGCTCAGCTTGGATTTTTTTAATCACTGACGTCGTCGAGTAACCGTCTACGAAGGTGAGCGAGAGCACTTCTCCACCCCAGCCAATGACCTCACGGCCGCCTACAATCTGATCCACACTCCAATCGCCACCTTTCACCAGCACGAGAGGACGAAGGGCCTTGATCAATTCTAGTGGTGTATCTTCAGTGAATATCTCGACAGCATCAACGCACTTGAGATTTTTCATCACGAACAGACGATCATTTTCATTGTTGATGGGGCGCTCAGGACCCTTTAGACGCTTCACACTGGCATCAGCGTTGAGTCCGACAATCAAAGCATCACCGAGCTTGCGGGCTTCATTGAGATACGCAACGTGGCCACGATGGAGAATATCAAAACACCCATTAGTGAAAACGATTTTCTTTCCACGCATTCTTTCTAAAAAAGCTTGAGTCTCATTCGAGAGAGCTTTCACGCGCGAATAACTTTTGTATTGGTGATCATGCCAGGCAAGTCCACGGCATTGGTCAATCCAAGACTTAAAAAACCTAAAAGCGTAATCAAAGAACGCACAAAGAGCAGTGTCATTTGTGGGCGCTGATCCGTCGCAAGGGTGAGACCCATCAAGTCTTTGCCTAGAGACTTACCTTGAAACTTTTCTAACAGCGTAAAGTAGAGAAGGAAGTAACCAGAGAACACCAACACCATGGCCGTCAGCATAGTAGGTTCGAGAACCCACATTTCACTCCAAATATCTAGGCCCGTGAGCCAAGAAACAGATTGGAGGGTGCCAACAGTAAGGCCGCCAACAACAAGCATATCGACTGAGAAAGCGGCCAAACGCAAAGGCTTGCTCGCGGCCAACACTGGCACGTAGGCTTCTTCCATTTGAATTTGTGGTTCAGCTTTAGCTGCATAAAAAAGCGCCAAATCGTTTTGGACAAAATCGCGTGGGGCTTCAACCGTTGCTTGCGCTAAACGATGTTGTTCAAACGGATGCTGTGAACGAGCCGGCGCTGATGGACGAGCAGGAGCCGATCTCTCCACCATCACGCGTGTGGCTTCTTTAACAGCTTCTTCAGATTTATTAGCGTGGTGAAATCCAAGCCCTTTGCTTAGAGGCTTAAAATCGAAATCATCAAAGAGTTCATCGGCCACGGGGGCCTGGCGCGGGGAGGGTGAATTTGTTTGCATATCCATGAACGCTCTCCTCTGTCTGTCTGCTTAAAGAGTACTTGATGCGTTTCGAGCCTTCAAGCTCGAGCGTGACACCATCCTAGACCTGCAATCAACGCCGTGGGTGCCCGCAAAATAGGCGTCGGCAATGTGATGATTCGTGTCTGCGGCCAGCTCAAAATCATGGCGCGCTCCTCTGGCGAATAGCCGCCCTCAGGACCCACGACCAAAAGTGTCTTTTGGCCCGCAATTCGTACTTTCTGTGCGGCCTTAGATTCATCTGAGGCTACATCCATCATCAAAATCTCCCCGTACTGCCCAGGAGTGACTTCACGCATTTTTCCAAGGGCCATAACCTCAGGGAGCCATGGATTGTTGGACTGCTCAAGAGCGCTTTGTAGTAACGCCTGCACACGTCGCTCCTCAGGAAGCTTTTCAGGTGAACGCTGACCTTTAATAAGAAAAATGCGGCCGACGCCCATTTCTGTCGCAGCCTTAAGCATGGACTCCAAGGCCTCTTTTTTGGGAATCAAGAGGAGGACATCCAGTTGGTCACCTCGTTGGTCCAGGCCTACTTCAATGAGCTGGAATTGAATTTCTTTTTTAGTGATCTCAAGCACAGAAGCTTGCGCCCTGCCGCCCACACCATTGAGCAATAGAACCTGTTCAGTTTTTTCTAAGCGAATCACATTGGCCAGGTGATGGTGAGTCTCACCCATGACAGTAAGATTTTCTCCGGCTTTAAAGACGTGACCTGTGAGCAAAACGGCTCTCATGGCTTTCTCCGCAGGACAAGACAGCTCCAATCTCTGAGGACTTCTTCGCTGGCCACTTCCACACGACTCGTACTGAGATAATGCTGACGAGTCTCCGCAAGCTGAACCGCCAAGAGACCTGACAAAATCAGAAAGCCTTCTGGGCGCGTGCGCTCAATAAGGTAGTCTCTTTCTTCATGCAAAATATTTTGAAGAATATTCGCAAACACGATGGGGTAGGTTTGGGTCGTTGGCCGTTTATCGAGCAAGAGGAGGCGCACTCTTTCTTGATTGATCGCATTTAGCTCCATGTTTTGCTGACAGTTACGATGGGCCTCGGGATCAATGTCGACCATATCCGCTTTCCACTCAGGCTTCACGATCAATGCCGCCAATCCCAAAATGCCAGAGCCAGAACCATAGTCTAAAACCTCGTCATTTCCCGCCAAATTTTGTGTGAGCTTTAGGAAATGCTTGAGGCATAGGAAGGTTGTCTCGTGTGAACCCGTGCCAAACCCCATGCCCGGATGAATTCGCACCACTGTTTTATTTTGATAATTTTTAACCGGTTCCCATTCTGGAAGAATAACAATTCCACCTTCCACTTCAATCGGATGGTAATGTTTTTTCCATTCGGCATTCCAATCCTGATCACCAAACGTTTCTAGCTGAACTTCACATAAGAAGCTCGCCTTCACTGTTTCAAGAAACGCCTGAGCTTTGGAGAGATCAGCATCCCCAAAGAAAAATTTAAAATGGCAGGGACCATTGTGCATGGCCTGATCGACTTCGTTCAAAACCTCGATCGGCAGGTCACCGCCCGAATAAGAGCGTGTACCCAATAGTGCATCCACTTCGGCTTCATCCATGGAGTACTCTTCGATGCCTTGGCAGGCAAAGCGGTCCATAGCGAGCTCCTGCAACGCCCCTGTTCGGCGCGCATCGCCAACATTAAACACGGTGACACGGTGATAACTCATACGATTTCCCCTAAGTCGCCCCTTATAACCCGCTCAAACTGTCTTGGCAGGATATAATTTTTTCACTTCCTAGACTAAGAAGCCCCCTCCTGCTAAAACCCGATTCCGAATGGAACAACCTGTCTTTCTCATTGGCATCTGTGGCGGTTCTGGCTCGGGAAAAACCACCTTCGCCCATAAAGTGCTCAAACATGCGCTCCCTGAGGGGATCAGCCTTCTGCACATGGATTCCTACTACCTCCCTGAACTGCCTCAAGAGCAGTACACCAAGGCCGGTAAACCGAATTTCGATCATCCGAATGCCTTTGACTGGGACTTATTGCGCGAGCACCTGACGTCCCTTAAAAGCGGCCAGTCGATTGAAACCCCCATCTATGATTTTGCTCAATCAGTGCGTACGGACCGCACTGAAAAAGTTGGCCCAGCACGCATAGTCATCCTAGAAGGTATTTTCACCCTCTTTGATCCTCAGATCCGAGACCTACTCGATATCAAATGTTTCCTGCACGTGGATTCCGACATCCGCTTCACTCGCCGTCTCCATCGCGACGTTAAAGAACGTGGTCGCTCACTTGAATCAGTGATCGCGCAGTACTACGACACCGTTCGTCCGATGTACCAAAAGTATCTCGAGCCTCAACGCCAGTACGCTGACTTTGTCGTCGGCGAAGAAACTGACGTGGCCAGCCTCATTCTCGCAGCTCGCATCAACGAGCTTTGCGGGGGACAGAAGTGAAAAAATTCTGTTTCTCTCTTATGCCTATGGGTGGTGTAGGCGAGATTGGCTCGAACATGACTCTCATTCGATTCCCTGAAGGGGACATCATCATCGATTGCGGACTGTTGTTTCCTTATGAGAGCTTTTTCGACATCAATTACCTCGTTCCCGACATGGATTCCATTGATCTCTCTCGCCTTAAGGCCTTGGTCATCACCCATGGACATGAAGACCACATTGGTGCCCTCACCCACTTCATCGAAAAATATCCTACGGTGCCGATTTACTCGAGCCCCTTCACGCAAGACCTCATCCGCAGAAAGACTGAAGAGAAAAAACTGAGTCCACCT